>JANLTA010000401.1:0-15165 GCA_031362705.1 Gemmataceae bacterium
CTTCCGAACGGCGGATCCATACGCCGACCTGGCGAACGTTGCTCCGCACGCAGTCATCGTGCAGATGAAATCGGAAGTACAAGTTGCGGGTCAAAAAAAACAACCTGCCGACTTCGCGAGATTGTTCGGCATCCTTCGCGACGCCAAATATCGCGGCTACGTCGCGCTGGAGTATGAGGGCGAGGAAGAACCGAAGTCGGCAGTGCCGGCTTGGGTGAAAGTGATGAAAGGAATGGTCGGCGATTGAGACCCGACATCGATTAGCGCATCTGACTGACAAACCGCTCGATACCGGACAGGAACATTTGCGTGGCAATGGCAACGAGAAGCATGCCCATGAGACGTTCGATGGCGATCATGCCGCGCTGGCCCAGGTAGGAGCGGAGTTTGCTGGCCGCCATTAGGATGATGAGCGTCGCGGCCCATGCGATGGTCAGCGCGATGAGCCAACTGCCCCAGCGGGTCGGTTCGCGGCTCATTAACAACAACTCGGTGGCGAGCACCGATGGCCCGGCCACATAGGGTATCGCCAGCGGAACGATGAAGGGTTCGCCGGCAACGTCTTCGTGTGCCGAACGTTCTGCTGGCGGAAAAACCATGCGCAATGCAATTAGGAACAGGATGACACCGCCGGCGATGGTGAGCGCGGGATCGGAAATGCCAAGAACGTCGAGCAGCGGCCGGCCAGCAAACAAGAAAGCCACCATGACACCGTAAGCGATTAACAATTCACGAACTATGACGCGAGTCAGCCGGTTGGACTCGACGCCACGCAGCGCCGCCAGGAAGAACGGAATGTTCCCCAGCGGGTCAATGACGAGAAACAACAGAATAGCGGCCGATACAATGCTCACGACGTTTGCCCTTTGCAATTCCATTCAGCCTACGACCCTGACACGATAGCGCAACCGGGTTTCGTGTTAGCTGCAACGCATCCGAGCCAGGAAAGAAGGCGTGGGAACTTTGACTCGCCACGTCGCTGGCGGTATCATGAGGGCATCATTGGGGGAGATGCTATGCCCCGTGGATTCACGGCCGCTTTGCTGGCTATGTCGTTTGGAGCGCTGACGCTCTTCGGTCAATCCAAACCTGCCGACAAGGCGAATATCTATAAGCGCTCCATCAAGTCCGTGGTGTGGGTTTACGCCATGGTCAGTTCGACGAGTGCCCGCGTCGGCTCTGGAACGCTCATTGACGCGAAAGATCGAATTGTCATTACCAACTACCATGTCGTCGGCGACGATCCAACAGTGTTTGTCTTGTTTCCTGACCTTGAAAAAACCGGCAGCCCCATCAACGATCGCACGCACTACACCGACAAGATTCGCGCGGGCACGGCCGGCAAAGGGAAGGTCATCGCTCGGGATACCAAGCGCGATCTTGCACTGATTCAAGTCGACGCGATTCCGAAAGACACTCACGCAATTCGTGTCTCCAAAGATGGCGTCGGCGCATCGGATATGGTCCATTGCATCGGCAACTCCGGACTCAGCGGGGGCTTATTTGATTACTGCCCCGGTTCGGTCCGCAACGTGGCGTCGCACCGCGGGCGGCCCAAAGGTTCCGACTTCGAGATCAACTGCAGAATGGTGGAGCACACCGCGCCAATCAACAAAGGCCAGAGCGGTGGGCCGGTATTAAACGAGGCGGGCGATCTGGTCGCGGTGACACAGGGAAACCTATCCGCCGAGAATGCCAACAGCATCAGCCTGGCAGTGGATCTGAGCGAGGTGAAAGAATTTCTCAAAGCCAACAAATACGCGCGGCTATTAAATGTGCCGGCTAGTACCGTGGCCTCCGCGACGGAAACTACCAAACCTGCGCCGGTGGAACCCGACGCGAAAGCCGAAGCCGCCAAGCGCGAAAGTACGGCCGAGTTCAAATTGTCCAGTGCAAAGGAGTTCATTGCTAACGGAAAGAAAGACAAAGCCCGTGAACGACTTGAAGACATTACCAAGAACTTTGCCGATACCAAGTCCGCTGTAGAAGCGAAGAAGCTACTGGCGACGCTGAAGAACTAATTCACGGAGGATCGTCTTGGCCGATTCCGCACACGCACTCGCGTTATTCATCGACTTCGAGAACATTGGTTTGTCGTTTAATGGCCGGCGCGATCGGTTCACAATTAGCCGAGTGTTGGCGCGGCTCGTCGAGAAAGGCAAGATCGTCGCCAAGAAGGCGTATGCCGATTGGAACCGGTTCAATGCCTATACGACCATGCTGCATGAGGCGGCTATTGAATTGGTCGAGATTCCACGCCGGGCGTTGACGGGCAAGAACTCGGCCGACATTCGCTTGTGCGTCGATGCGATGGACCTGGCTTATTCCAAGGAACACATCGACACCTTTGTCATCATGTCCGGCGACAGCGATTTCTCGCCACTGGTCAGCAAGCTCAAGGAACTTGGCAAGCACGTGATTGGCCTGGGGATGCAGGATTCCACGTCCGAGTTGTTGCGCGACAATTGCGACGAGTTCATTTATTACGAAGACCTTGAGACGGCTCCCATCGCCACGGGTGGCCTCCGTGCTGATTTGCCGGAAGGCAAACAGAAGGCGTTCGCGTTGTTGCTCGATTCATTGGTAGCCTTGCGTCGCGAGAATAAAGAGCAACTGTGGGCGAGCATGGTAAAGGACACCATGAAGCGGAAGAAGCCTTCGTTTAATGAGACCTACCATGGCTATCGCTCTTTCGGTGCGCTGTTGGAGGATGCTGAAAAGGAAGGCTTGATCGAATTGGATACCGATGCCCGTAGCCGCACCTATGTGGTGACCCGTTTCGGCGAGGAACTCAAAGGCGTGCCTGCGTTGCCGCGCGAAATGATCGACCGCGTCAATCGGCCACGCCGGCGTCGCCGACGAGGCGGTAACGGCATTAGGCCGGCTGGTCCCGTCAATGGCGATGACATCGCCGCCAAGATCGAGTCGCGGTACGAGGAGCGGGATTAGGAATAACGTAGATGTAGCGCCGGCTCATTCTCCGCCTCACATATCACGTTCTCCGTATTCTTTCCACTACGTATTCCGCGTGCATCGCGGTTCCATGGATTGGGAGCGACCCTGTGCGACTGCTCTTTTCGGTGACGTTGTTTCTCAGCGCGGTTCTGTTGTTTCTCGTTCAGCCGATGATCGGCAAGATGATCCTGCCGCTGGCGGGCGGCACGCCAGCCGTGTGGACCACGTGCATGGTATTCTTTCAAGCAGCGCTTCTGGGTGGCTACCTGTATGCCCATGCCGGCACTCAACGATTCGGTCCGCGCGGCATGGCCGGCTATCACCCGATGCTGCTCGGATTGCCGCTGGTGTTGCTCCTAGCGGCTGGCATAGCCACCGGTTCACCGCTCACGCCAATTGAGTCGTTGGCCCCGCAGGGGGGGGGCTTCCCGTTCGTGCCATTGGCGTTGTTGTTGACCCTGTTGGTCGGCGTGCCGTTCTTCTTTCTGGCAACCAGTGCGCCGCTGATTCAGCGGTGGTTTTCCGCTACGGACGACCCAGCGGGCAAAGACCCATACTTCCTCTACGCCGCAAGCAACCTCGGCAGCTTCCTCGGATTGATCTTGTATCCGCTTCTGGTGGAACGCTACTTCCCACTGCGCCAGCAAGCATGGCTCTGGGCGGTCGGCTTTGGTTTGTGGACGATCCTGACCGCGCTCTGCGCGGCAGCGCTGAAACGCTCAGCATCTCCGGCGGCCGAAGCGATCGCCACGTCGGCCCAACCCGTGACTTGGCAACAACGCATTCGCTGGCTCGGTTTGGCGGCTGTTCCGTCATCGCTGATGCTGAGTGTGATCACCTTTGCCACCACCGACATTGCTCCGATTCCGTTGTTCTTCCTTGTGCCGTTGGGCATCTATCTGCTGACATTTGTCTTCGCCTTTGCCGTGCGGGCCAAGTGGGTCTTTCATCTGTCCTCGTTGGCACTGCCGATGTTGTTGCTGCTGTTTGTTTTCCTGCGCGTCACGAAACTGGAAGATGGTGTGCCGGGGATGATCGGCCGAACGTTTGACTTTGCAATTGATCTACTTCAAAACAAACTGAAGTGGATCGACGCCGAAAGCAAATTCGACTTCAAGGATCTGACTTGGCAGATCGTCTATCACGTTGGCGTCTTTACATCGATCGCGCTGGCGTGCCATCTGGCGTTGGCACAATCACGACCGGCGGCCGGGCGACTCACGGAGTTTTATTTGTGGGTGTCACTTGGTGGCGTTATCGGAGGCTTGTTTAATGCGGTTGTCGCTCCGCTAATGTTCGTCGAACACACTGAGTACGCCGTCGGCCTATTGGCGGCTTGTTACTTCGTGGCTCCCGGTGGTGCGTTGGACGAGGAGGGGCCTTGGCCCATCATACTGGATGTAGTCTGGCCCGCCTTACTTGGCGTGGGAGTGTATTATTTCTTGCGCGGCTTTTGGCAGGGTGGCCGAGTACTCGGTAGTGGCGAAGAGCACTCGTGGTTCAATCAGCAATTTGCCAGTATTTTCCAATGGATCGAGGATAACCCTTGGAGAAATGCAGCGGGGGAGCTACGCATCGCTGATCCTGTCAACAAACTGTCTGCGATCGTGTGCTTCGGGCTACCCGCATTGATAGCATTCTTGTTCGTCGAACGACCATTGCGCTTTGGCCTTGCGGCAACTAGCATCTTTGTCGCTGCATTGTTGATTTCAACGGAAAAAACCAAACTCAACGAGAGCAGAAAAGGCGCGCTTCAGACGCACATCCAGGCGCGGAGTTTTTTCGGGACGTTATCGGTCACGGACTATAAGGACGATGACGACGTGCTCTACCACAAATTGGTCCACGGCACCACGTTGCACGGGCAACAGGCGTTTGAACCTCTGAGCGGTGAACCACTGACGTATTACCATCGGCAAGGCCCAGTCGGCGATATTTTCCGTGTAACGCCAACGGGCACTTCAACGCGACCTGTTGGCTTTGTCGGTTTGGGTAGTGGTAGCCTCAGTGCCTACGGTAAACCTAGCCAATCCGTAACGTACTACGAAATCGACTCGCTAGTGCGCCAGATTGCCACCAATCCGAAGTACTTTACCTATGTCACCGATGCCAAGGCGCGTGGCGTGAAGCTCGACATTGTCATGGGAGATGCCCGTCTCAAACTCAAGGAAGCTCCCGATGGAGCTTACGCCTTATTGGCGGTCGATGCATTCAGCAGTGATTCTATTCCCGTTCATTTGCTGACTAAAGAAGCGTTGCAAATGTACTTCCGTAAGCTCGCGCCAGATGGCATTCTTGCGTTACATGTATCGAATCGTTACCTCGCGCTGGACCGTGTCGTCGCGCAACTGGCTGATGAATTGGGCCTGACTGCATACCAATGGAAAGATCAGGAAGAAGGCCCACCCGGCAAAAATCGCTCGGACTGGATCGTGTTAGTCACCGATCCCAAGCACCTGGGAGAATTGCCGCAGTTAAGGGCAATCGATGGCGTAACTGTGAAATGGCGACTGATGACGGTCGATCCGGACAAATCAGTATCGCTGTGGACCGATGATTTCTCGAATGTTCTTGAAGTGTTTACGTGGTGACCAACGCGTTGCTGTTTTCGTTTGAAACCACGTCGATCTTACGCTTCGACGCTCGCCTCAGCGTGCGTAAGCCGTTTTAACGTTGCCATCCGTGAACGATTCACCCACCGGGCCGGCGGCGATCAGTTTCACATTGAGTAGCGCCACCCAATCGAAGTATTTCGGCACCGTCGCAAGGTCATGATGCACGGCGACCACGGTTTTGCCGTCGTCGCGCAACGCGCGCAGCACATTGACAATGGCCGCCTCGGTGATCGCGTCAACTCCCTGGAACGGTTCATCCATCACGTAAAGGTCGGCGTCTTGCACCAACGCGCGGGCTAGAAACACGCGCTGTTGCTGGCCGCCGCTGAGTTGGCCGATTTGCCGGTGGGCCAAGTCGGCGATGCCGACGCGATCCAGTGCGGCTAGCGCATCGCGGCGTTCCGCACGCCCGGGCCGGCGAATCCAACCGAGCCGGCCATAAGTACCCATGGTGGCGACATCAAGGACATCGGTCGGGAAATCCCAGTCTACGCTAGACCGTTGCGGCACATAAGCGACCCGGCGGCGCATGTTGCGAAAGGGTTGGCCAAAGACTTGAATGGAACCTGCCACGGGCCGAATCAAACCGAGCACGGCCTTGAGTAGCGTGGATTTGCCGGCACCGTTCGGCCCAACGATGGCAGCCAGGACACCGGTCGGGATGCGCAAGTCCATGTCCCAGATCGCGGGCTTGTCGCGATAAGCGACCGTGAGATCCTCGACTTCAATTGCGTATCCGGACGTTGTGCCCGGCAAAGTGGCCATTCCCGCTCTCACTTCAGCGCGGCCACCATCGTGTCGATGTTGTGCCGCACCATGCCAATGTACGTACCGGCCGGGGTGGCGGGGTCGCCCAAGGCATCGGAGTAGAGTTCACCGGGGATGAACTTGACGTTGAAGCCATAGTCCTTGTTGGCGGCATTGACCACAGCCTGCAGATTGCGATCCGGAACCGAGGTCTCACCAAATATGGCTGGGATACGGCGCGTGCCGATGAGTTTTGCCAATTCCTGAACATCCTTCGTGCCCGGTTCACTGGCGGTACTGACGCCCTGCAATCCGCGCACCTCAAAACCATAAGCTCGACCAAAGTAGTAAAACGCATCATGAGCCGTGATCAAAACCCGCCGCTCGGCGGGTATGGTCGCGGACTTTCGTGCGACCTCTTGGTGCACCTCGGTCAGCCCGGCCTGATAAGAAATCGTCCGCTTCTCATATTCGCCAGCCGATTGCGGATCCGCTTTGGCCAACTCCCGGCCAATGGACCCGACGGCCTTCGACCACAAGGCGACATCAAACCATACATGCGGATCATGCACGCCCTCGTAGCCTTCCGGCGCCGGTCGCAAATCAGTCTTGTCGTCCAGATCTTTAGTTATGGAGATATATCGACCATTGGCGCCGAGTTGTTCCAACACATCGGCCATTTTGCCTTCGAGATGCAGGCCATTGTAAAACACGATGTCGGCAGACTGGAGCCGCTTGAGGTCGCCGCCGCTGGCTTTGTATTGGTGCGGATCCACGCCCGGACCCATGAGGCAATCCACTTTAACGCGATCGCCGCCGATGTTCCGCACAGCGTCGGCGATCATGCCGGTGGTGACTGTGACATGCACCTTGCGGTTGCTGATTTGATCTGATCCACCGGGTGAGCTGACGACTCCGCATCCGCAACACAACAGTAATAGCCAATTGAAGTAACGCACGGGAAACCTCTATTTGGAACGTAGCCTAACCTAATTATTATCTTAGCCTATGCGAATACGATTGTCAACCGAGACTGTCCCACATGTGGTAATTGAGGCCCGCGGCGCATTGCAATAAGGACCGCTATCTCCTCAGGGACACGATCGTTTCATCCATTTCATCTACCCGGCAGACTCCTCCCCTCTGAAATAAATAACCTCTTTGCGACAAAAGATTTACGTCAACTGATGACATCGATTCCAGCCGATTTAATGGTTCTGAAGAGGGGACCCCCTGGGTCGAATGAAATCAATTCCAAAACTCATCGCGACTGACTGACTGGGTTTCGTCGCTAAGGCCGGCACGCGGGCAGTGGAAACCCGAACTGTCATAAACCTATCGCTGGCCACCTACACCGAGCTGCTCAGGCGTTGGCATTGTTACGGTTTTTGCACGAAGTTGCTCCGACCTAACGCCCAGTTGTTCAGGGCTTGGCATGGAAAGCGCGCGCGGTACATCCGGCTTTTGACCACGGACGACAGGTGCTTTCGGCGCTGGCGCAGCAACGAGCTTGGGCCGAGCGGGCTGATAGGCCGGCGGAGATACAACTTGTTGCGGGTAGAAGTAAGCCGGCGCACCGCCGACTGCGGGACCACAGGCCCCGGTAGGACCTCAGCCCGCGCCTGCCCGACCAGGAATGCTGAGAAACACCGATGAACTTACGATTGAGATTGCAACGAACCGGATCGCATCCATGCGCATCGTGCGGGACTCCGCGTTGAGAAATGAAAGCCGTCGCCGACCGGGTGCATCCTGCTCCCAATCAACGGGCGGTGAAATAGCGGGATGTGGCAGCGAGGTCAATGCGGGTTTTGGTGGCACACGCAAACGAAGAAAGCCCACACGTTGTGACGTGTGGGCCTTCTGCTCTTAATCCGTTGACTACTGGCCGCCGGAAATGAACGCTCCGCCCACGTCTGCTGGGTTGTTAGACAGGAAGTTCTCCAAGTCGGCACCCCGGGTGATGTCGATGATGCGGGTAAAAGCAGGCAAGCCGGCACCTGGGCTGGTGAGAACATCGGAGTGGCCGTCGCCATCGACATCGAGTGAACCGACGCGGACGCCGCCGCCGAAGTTCGATGGGTAGGCATAGAAGCTGGCCAATTGTGTCAGGCCGGCACCGCTGAGGACGCGGACATGTGGGCCGCCGCCAGCACCGGCTCCGGTGATGACATCAGCCAAGCCATCGCCGTTGACGTCGCCGGCCGCTACGTACACTCCGCCGCGGAAGGCTGCATCGTAGGCGAATGTTTCTGACAACATGCCTTGAGCGGTAGCGCCGCTGAAGACGCGGACGTGTGGTCCGCCGCCCGGACCTGCGGCGGCGATGATGTCGTCGCGGCCATCGCCGTTGACATCACCTGCTGCAACTCGGACACCGCCACGGAACGATGGGTCGAAGGCGAAGAACTCGCGGACGACGCTGCCGGCCGCGGTGAACACGCGAATGTGTGCTCCGCCGCCTTCGCCTGCCCCAGTGATGATCTCGGATGTACCGTCGCCGTTGACATCGCCGACGGCGACGTAAACACCGCCGGTGAAGCTGACACTGTAGGCCATAAATTGGGCCACCAGTGCGCCGCTCACGCCATCAAAGACTTTGATGTGTGGTCCGCCACCCGCACCAGGCGCGGTGACAATGTCGGCGACGCCGTCGCCAGTGACATCACCGACCGCAGTGCGGACGCCGCCACGGAAGCTGGCGTCGTAGGCGTTGAATGAAAAGCGATTGGCACCCGTTCCGAAATCGAGCACGCGAACCAGCGGAGCGCTGCCGGCATCGCCGGAGGTGACGATGTATCGCCGTGTAGCTGGATCAGCCAGGCGAGTAGCGGCGACGGCGTTGCCAAAAGTCGGGCTGGTGGGCATGGCGCCGGCTTGACTCGCCAATGTCGGCGTAGTACCCGACGAAGCGAGCAAGTCTTCTTTGTTGCCGTTGCCTCCACCGTTGATCCGTTCGCCGAAGTCATAATTGACGGCGTCGACACCGGCTGGAATCGGGATGTTAGAAACCATGTCGTTGGTAACGACGCCACCCTGCGAGCCTGCGCGATCCTTGCCGTCGATGTAGTTCGGTGGTTGCGTTTCTGTCACCTGATAGGTGCCAGCCCGCAGGCCGGTGAAAACGTAGGTACCATCCGGCCCAGTAAACAGTACGCGGTTGACCGGATTGCCGAGATTATCGGTGCCCGTGAGCGTGATCTTGGCTCCCGCAATGCCAGGCTCGGTCGGCTGTGGAATGCCGTCGTTATTCAGGTCGTGATAAACCTTACCGCGAATCGACGAGACGGCGGGATTGACGGGAATGAGAACCAAACCGGCATCCCAGGTGAGGTCATCCGAGGCCAGTGCGAAGTTGCCGGTGCTGCCCGTGACTGTATTGGCATCGCTGTCGATCACATCATTGCCGCCGGCATTGGCGGTCGTGAAGCTGAAGCCAGCCGGCAACGCAAATGTCACACTATAAGTGCCGGGGTCGAGATTAGTGAACAAGTATAGCCCGCTTGCGTTGGTTGACGTCGTGCCAAGGTTGGTGCCCGAACCATCGAACAATGTCACGGTGACATTGGGGACACCCGCCTCGCCGGCGTCCTGAACGCCGTTTTTGTTCGCGTCGAGCCACACAAAATCGCCAAGCTTCAACTTGGCCGGGGCCGGCAGGAACAGTCCGGCGTCCACACTCAAGTTGGTTTCACCCGGAGCCAGCGTGTACAAGCCCGTCTTACCGGTGACGGTATCAGCGTCGCTATCGACGAGATCGTTGGCACCCTGATTCTGGCCTGTGATCGTGAAGCCGGCCGGCGCTGTGAAGGTCACGCTGTACGTGGCCGGCATCAGGTTGGAGAACAGGTACTTGCCGTTGGCGTCGGTCTGCTGTGTCGCCACCGAGTTGCCTTTGGCGTCGAACAATGTGACCGTGACATTCGGAACACCCGGTTCGCCCGCATCCTGAATGCCGTTCTTGTTATTGTCGAGCCACACGAAGTCGCCGAGAGCGGCAACCACGCACAGGCCAGCATCAAGGGTCAAATCCGCCTGGCCCGCCAGCAACGTCACCGTTTGCGACTTGCCGGTGGTGGCGTCGGCGTCGCTATCAACTGCGTCGTCGGCACCCTGATTCTGCATGGTGAATACGAAGCCGCTCGGCAGCAAGAAGACCACTGAGTACGAACCCGGCGTCAGGCCGTTAAACAGGTATTTGCCATTGCTGTCGGTCTTGGTCGTCGCGAACACGGCACCCTTGGAGTCCAATGCGTTAACCGTGACATTGGCAACACCGGGCTCGCCGGCTTCCTGGATACCATTGCAATTCAAGTCATTCCACACAAAGTCGCCAAGCAGCGCGGTGGTGGGCTTGGTGAGACCGGCATCCACATCAAGATTGTTAACTCCGGCACCTAGCGTGATCACGCCAGTGCGTCCCGTACCATTGCCGGAGCTGATGATGTCGCTATCGAGTTTGGGATCAGCACCCTGATTGGGGCTGGAGAAGAACCAACCGGCAGGGCTGGTGACCACTTCAACGATGTACGAACCGGCGGTGAGACTCGAGAAGAGGTACTTGCCCAACGAGTCCGTCTTGGTTGTGGCGATGAATTTGCCGCCACCGTCAAGCAGATTGACGACTTGATTCGGCACACCGAACTCGGTGGGATCCTGAATGCCATTGGCGTTGGCATCGAAGAAGACAAAATCACCTAGCGATGACAGCGCGGGTGGCTGACCAACGAGCGCGGCATCACGGGTCATATCGGCTTGACCAGCCGCCACGGCAAACACGATGGTTCGGCCCGATACGATATTGGCGTCGCTGTCAATCGCGTCATTCGCGCCTTGATCCTGTTTGCCGAAGTTGAAGCCTGCGGGCGCTATAAATTCAACCTGGTAATTGCCAGCGGCCACGTTGTTGAATTGGTACTTACCGTTGGTATCGGTTGAAGTCGTGGTGACAAAAATGCCCGCGCCATCCAACAGGTTAACTGTCACTTTGGAAACGCCGGCTTCACCAGCATCTTGAATGCCGTTGTTATTGGTATCGAGGAACACGAAGTCGCCGATGATGGCGCTGGAGGGTTTAATAAGGCCAAGATCGATGTCGCCGTTTTGCTCGCCGGCGGTCAAAGTGATGACAGAAGTGCGACCCGTGATCGGATCGGCATCGCTATCGGCCTTCGGATCGATACCCTGGTTTTTCGCGGTGATGGCGAAGAAAGCGGCCGTCGGGATGAACTCGACGATATAGCTGCCCGCTGCTAGGCCACTAAACGAATACTTGCCAAAGCCGTCCGGTGTGGTCGAGGTGATGAACGTGCCCTTGCTGTCCAGCAGGTTCACCTTGGTATTTGGCAGACCAAACTCAGTGGCATCCTGAATCCCGTTTTGGTTGGCATCGAAAAAGACAAAGTTACCGATCGAGGCGGTGCCGCCTACGGCCGACGTTACACCGGCGTCGATATCAACGTCGAAATCACCGGAAGTGTAAGCGACAAGTCCAGTCCGTCCGGTGAGTGGATCCGCATTGCTATCGAGCGTGGCATTGCCGCCTTGGTTCTTAGCGCTGAAGTTAGAACCGGCCGGCGCGAGGAACTCGACTTGATATGATCCGGGCGCCGCGCTGAATAGATACAGGCCGTTGCCGGTTGTCGTTTGTGTACTGACGACTTTGCCATTGGTGTCAAGTAGATTCACGACAACGTTGGCTTGGCCGCCCTCGCCTTTGTCCTGCACGCCGTTATTGTTGGCGTCGGCGAAGACAAAGTCGCCGATGACAACAGGAATGTAAACGCCCGCAAAGATGTTGTTTACGGTGTCGCCAGTGGCGACGATGATCGGATCGCTCTGACCGTTGGCCGGGTTGGCGTCGCTATCATTGTTGGCATTGGAGCCAGCCGCATGTTGTGTCGTGAAGATATTGCCGACGGGCAGCGTCGTGGAATCGAATTGGACCCGGTAGGTTCCTGCCGCGATGCCAGCGAAGTTGTAAAGGCCGCCGCCAGCGGTGACCTGCGTGCCGACCGTAAGGCCGCCGTTGTCCAACAGATTGACCGTGACGTTATCGACGCCGGCTTCGCCTGCATCAAAGCGTCCATTGCCATTGTCATCCGTGAATGTCCTTCCGCCGATGCTCGCCGAAGCGGGGCCACGCGCGAGGCTTGAATACGTAGTTGATGCCGTGCTGCCGGCAGGACTACTGACAACCACTGCGATGGCCGGCGCGGCGTTCGACTGAACGCGCAATTGATACATCGCCCCGACTTGGAGAGCAGTATTATAGACCGCGCTCGCGCTTGAGTGTCCAAGAGAACTGCTGAAGCTGAAGTTGCCGTTAGCGTCCGACGTCGCTGTTCCCAGTAACGTGCCCGATGCGTCGAATAGTTGCACTTGAGCATTGGCGATGCCGACTTCGCCGCCATCGATGATGCCGTTGCGATTGGCGTCGGCGAAGACACGACTGTTCACCGTGGTGCTGGTCGCCTGAAACGTGAGTGATGCGCTGGCAGACGCCCTAGTAATTGATAGCCCCGAATTGGCTGATGGGTCAACGATGGTGGCACTGGTGCCGGCAACGTTTCCGCTGGCATTAAATGATGCCAACAGTGACGCCGTGCCACTCGGTAGGGTCTTTCCTTCGAGCACTACCAGCCGCGGCCGGACCGTTTCGTCGACGATCCGCTGAGAACCCGCATCGCGCGAAAGCAGATAAGAAAAGCGGACTTTCCAACGACGGAGAAGCGAGCGCAAGGTGTAACGCATGTGAGGGGGGTCCGTTTCTATGGTGTATGTCGGGATGAAAGCCGGAATCCTGCTCCGGAGCGCACGCGGGTCGGTCGAGCATTGCGAGGCCGAAACCCGTTCGGGGGCGCACACCCTCACGGAATCATTCCGGGATGTAAAGACTAAGATAATCGTTTCGCTTCGATTCGGAAACCTTTTCCTGAAGAACCCAGTTCACGCAACCGGAAAAGTCTTACAAAGTAGCAAATGTTCGGGTTGCGCTAGTGAGAATTGGGTACAATCACGTTGATTGTGCTGGTTATGCCGCTGATTCCAACCATACTATGACGTTTCTCAACGTTTTTTGTTTGCAGTAAGCTTCTTTCCGAAGCAGGCAATTCAGCCTGCCTTCATCCGCTCAATCAGCACCTTCGCTGTCTCCGGGCGCATGATGCGCGGGTCCGGAAGATCACCCTTGCGAAGTTGGTCGCGCAGGTCACGCCCGGAAATGGATACGGGCTTCCAGCCCTTCGGCGCATGGTCGTCAACCAGTCCGACTCGGTCGAGTTCGGCGTAAAACGCCGCGAAACCCACCTTCACTGGTTGAATGAGCAACTCGCCTTTTAGTTCATCAAACTTCCGCTGGGCGGCTAGGCCGTCCCAAACATCCGTGCCGTCATCGTAAGGGGCATCGGCATGTTTCCGGCCAATAACGATATCGGTGAAGCCATAGTTCTGCCGATAGATCGCGTGCATGACCGCTTCTTTCGGCCCGGCATAAAACATCTTAATATCGAGACCTAACAACATTACCTGATCCGCAAAGTTGCGGCCGACGGATTGCCAAAGCGCATCGTCCGTGTCGCCCTGGCCCAGCACTTTGTTGTCGATCAAGGCGCGGTAGGTACGCATGCGAGTGCCAGCATCCACGTCGTCGCCTTTGGTTTCGCCGACGAGCGGATTGAGCACGGCCCCGGCTCGATGTCCGGCTTTAGTCAGGCGCTCCAAACCCAGCACCAGGGCATACTCATGAGCGCGATGAAGTGGATTGCGCGTCTGAAAAGCAACCACGCGCTCAAAGCCGCGTTTGGTGAACAACTCGCGCGTCTGCCGTGGGGACAGAATCAGATCGCCGTATTCCGGATGTTTGGGTGCCGGCAAGATTTGCACGTCACCACCAACCAACAGGATGCGTGCGTCTTCAAGGACCATGCGAGGCCCAGGATGATCTGTCCGCTCGGTGCCATACACCGTTCGCAAATAATTTGCCTTATCGAAGGGATAAACGTCCGTGACATCGATTACGCCGATCGGTTGCCCCGCTTCATCAACGAGCGCGACCTTCTGGCCGGCCTTGATGTTGGTATCCGAAGTAGGCAACGCCAGCGGAATTGACCACGCGTACTTTTTCCCATTGCGGACGATTACTTCCTCGTTAAGCACACCATCCCATTCGGCCTTGGTCATCGGCCCGGTCAACGGGCTGAGCGCACCATCGGCAATGCGGTACAGCGTCGCCAAATCAGCTTTGCTAACTGTGAGTTTTGGCAAGTCGCCGAGCGTGCGTGTCAATGCCGCAACCTGATTGGCGGGCACCGTGCGATCAACCGGTTCCGACACTCCACCATGCGGCGCAATCAATCCAGCCATCAGCGTACGTCTCCGAGATATTCCAAGGTTACATGCGGACAGTGATTATACGAAATGCCATATTCAACGCTCACCACAGATGTCAGCCAATGCTGCGCCAATCTCGGGGTAGCGGAATTGGTATCCCAGCGCCAGTGCCTTCCTGGGCAGCACCCGTGCACCGGTGGTGATGACATCAGCGACTTCGCCGAGTAATAAGCGCAGCGCTATGGCCGGCACCGGCGCGAGGGCCGGCCGTTTCAATGCTCTGCCAAATGCCTTCGCGAACTCCTTGTTGGTGACCGGGTTTGGAGCCGTGGCGTTGATCGGGCCGTTGGCATTGGCATTGTCGAGGGCCAGCAAAATGACGCCGATCTCGTCGGCGTGGTGAATCCAACTCCAGTATTGTTTACCCCAATCCTTCGGGCTGATAGCCATGCCGACGGGTCCGCCGACGCCGAGCTTGAAAGGTATCTTCAGCGGCATTAACGCGCCGCCGAGCGGG
>JANLTA010000526.1:0-5268 GCA_031362705.1 Gemmataceae bacterium
CAACGACACCGGCACCCTGACCGCCTGGTCGATTGAGATCACTACAGGCGGTGAAACTTCGCAGTTCACCAACTCCACCGGCAACTATTCTTTCACCGGCCTGGCCGCTGCGAGCTACAACGTCGCACATATCCTTCCTTCCGGCGGATATGTGCAAACGTCGCCCGGCGGCGATGGCCGGCATCACGTCACCTTGGCCGCACCGGATACGTTCGTCGGCAATTTCGGCGACCGCCTGCCGCCGGCCATCATTAGCGGCCTGGTATTCAACGACGTGAACGGTAACGGCAAGAACGACAGCGAAGCGCCGCTCTCCGGCGTGACCGTGTATCTGGACCTCGACAACAGCGGCACGTTCAACGCCGGCGACACCTCCTTCGTGACCGCGGGCGATGGCAAATACACCTTTGCCAACTTGGTCCCCAACAAAGATTACATCGTCGCCGAGGTGCTGCCGGGCGGATTCACGCACATCGCGCCGATCCGCAATGGTCTGGTCGCAAGCAAGAACATTAATGTCAACAAACAGAGCGGTGATCAAAGCGAAACTTCCATCGCCATAGATCCGGGCAATCCCAATCGTGTATTTGCCTCGTCAAATCAACTGGGCGCCACTGGCATGATGGGTTCGGTCAGCATCGACGGCGGCTCGACCTGGACCGCACGCAATTTCGGCATCGGCACGGATGGCTACGCAACTTCCATCGGCGACCCAGTCCATCATTTCGACAAGTTTGGCAACCTTTGGGGCGCGCAACTGGCCAGCAGTGGTGTCGCAACGGTTGTGGGCCGTAGCACCGACGGCGGCAAATCATTCACAACGTTTTACACGACGTCGGCGAGTACCGATCAACCGACCATCGTTACGGGCAATTCCAGCACACCGGGGCGTGCCCTGGTGGCCCTGGTTTACAATCAATCCAGTTCGCAGTTGGTTTCTTACCTCGAAGTCGACGCGACGGGACCGATTGGCACGTTCTCCGCGCCGGTGACGGTCCCGGGTTCCAACAGTGGAATCGCGGGCAATTTTGGCGACATTTGCATCGGGCCTAATGGCCAGGTGGCTGTCACTTATGTCCATGGTGGCTCGGGCCAGGGGCCGGACAATGTGTACTTCAATTTGGACGCTGATGGCATCGGTCCTGGTGGTTTCACCGCGCGGACGACGATCACATCAACGAATGTTGGCGGCTTCGACTTCATCCCGGCACAACCGGATCGAAGCGTTGATGCGGAACCAGATCTGGTTTGGGATGCCAGCGGCGGACCGTTCCATGGCCGCTTGTACCTGACCTACACCGAGGAGACCGTCGCGGAGAACAGCAACCTCGAAATCATGATGCGCTTTTCAGACAACAATGGCGGCACCTGGTCAGCGGCGAAACGGGTCAATGACGATGCGACGACGACCAGTCAGTTTCTGCCACGTTCGTCCATCGATCAAACCAACGGCCATATTGCCTTTTCCTGGTATGACGCACGGAACGACGCCGCGAACACCTTGGCTGAGTATTGGGCCACGGTCAGTTTTGATGGCGGGGCCACGTTCCAGCCAAACATCAAACTGAGCACCGGCAAGTCCACAGCGGTCAGCGGAAATGGCAATGACTACGGCGACTATTCCGACGTCAGCTTTACCAATGGCCGCTTCATAGCGATTTGGGCCGATAATTCCAACAGCACCGGCGACAATCCCGGCCCTAATGCCACATCGCTGGATATTTACATCGCAAAAGTGACGGTCGCCAACAATCAGCAGAACTATCAGATCACGACTTCGCCCGGCGTGACTTACGCCAACAACGACTTTGCCATCAAGGGCTTGGTCACATCACCGAATGTGACAATCGATCAAGCTGTCGGCCAAGCCGATCCGACCAATGGCGCGACCATCAACTACACTGTTGTGTTCAGCAGCTCCGTCGCCGACTTTGCCACAGGTGACGTGACGTTGAGCGGCACGGCCGGGGCGACCACGGCCATCGTGACCGGCAGCGGAACCACATACAACGTCGCTGTCAGCGGCATGACCACCAGTGGTACCGTGATTGCCACCTTGGCGGCTGGCGTCGCTTCCAGTAACAACGCATCGACTAGCACCGACAACATCGTCACCTTCGACAACTCGTTGCCAACCGTCGGCTCATCGCCGGCCAGCGTGACCACGTTCGGCGGTTCCACTTACACTTACACAGTGACGTTCGCGGATAACACCGCCATCAACGTGAGCAGCCTGGACAACAGCGATGTGCGCATCACCGGTCCCGGTGGATTTGATGTGCCGGCGACATTTATCAGCGTGGATGTCAACACCAACGGCACTCCGCGCGTGGCCACCTATAGCATCACGCCGCCGGGCGGCACATGGGATGCGACCGACAATGGCGCCTACAGCGTTGTTGTGCAAAGTGGGCAAGTCCTGGACACAGTCGGCAATGCCGCTGCACCCAGTACCGCTGGCTCATTCAACGTGAATGTTCCGACGCCGGCAAAGATCACATCGACGCAGATCAACGACGGTTCGGCTCAGCGGTCGCGCATCACCAGTTTGACGGTGACCTTTGACAGCATGCCAACGCTTCCATTAAATCCGGCCGACGCTTTCCAACTGATCCGACTGTCCGACAGCGCGGTGGTTGGCCTGGTTGCCACGCCGAGCGGCAACACGGTAACGCTGACATTCGCAGCTGGCCCGGCGGTTGATTTCACGTCGCTTGCCGACGGTCGATACACGTTGACCGCGCTGGCCACGCAAATTAACGCCGGCAACTTCGATGGCGATGGCAACGGCGTCGCCGGCGACAATTATGTGTTGGCGTCCGCCGCCACACCCAACCCGCCGACCAACATCTTCCGGTTCTTTGGTGACTTCGACGGCGACGGCAATGTCGCCGCCAACGACTTCATCCAGTTCCGGTTGGCCCTTGGCGGCACGAGTGCCGTGTTCGATTTCGACAACGATGGCGCGGTCGCCGCGAGCGACTTTATCCAGTTCCGCCTCCGCTTCGGCGGGAGCATCTGAGGAAGAACATTACGCAATCCGATAGTCAAATGTCTCGACGTTGAGATTCGGGTTGTAATACGGGTCGCTAACGTGCTCGCCCCATTTGGCTTGAAAAGCCCGTAGCTCTTCAGCGAAGACGCCGGGCTTGGTCGCGCCTTCGTAATGTGTCAGCGCCGCATGGGGTGTGTACACGATGCGATAGCCCGCTTGTCGAAGTTTCATGCAATAGTCCACGTCGTTGTAGTTCAATGGGAACGACTCATCGAAACCGCCGACTTCACGGAAGACATCCGCGCGGGTCATCAGACACGCACCGGTGACGGCCGCACAGTTGTGCGGCAACACGTTACGGCAATAGTACCCGGTGTGATGTTTCGGGTAACCGTAAAACGGATGGCCCGGATGGCCATCGAGTAGAATCACGCCGACATGCTGCAAGCCGCCGTCGGGAAACAACAACTTGGCACCGACCGCGCCGATTTCCCTTTGTTGCGCGAACTCCAGCATCGCCTCCATCCATTCTGGGGTCAGCACTTCCATGTCGTCGTTGAGAAACAACAGGTATTCGCCAGTGGCATGACATGCACCGAGATTGTTGACCGCGGACCAATTGAACGGCGCATCATATGTCAGCCGGCGAACATTCTGGGTGACCAGTCTTCGCACCACTTCATTTGGCATAGTGTGTCGGTCGAGCAAGATGATCTCAACATTTTTCCACGACGACAGTTTTTGAATGGATGACAGGCAGTTTTCGATATAGCCGGCTTCACGACCCGGTGCAAAGTCGGCCGCGCCAAGCGTGGGTATGATGATGCTGACTTTGGGCGTCCCGACCACATCGAAGCGAACAAAGTTGAGTCCGGCGGATGGCCCCATCTCCGCACGGCCTTCGCGACCCGTGCGCAACAAATGAGCTTCCAATGCGCGGAGACCGTTTGCAGCCGCTTGCGGCTTAGCGGCCACCCCCGATGCCGTCGAGTTCGGCAACAACCGCCAGTGGTACAACACATCCGGTACATGGACGATCCGCCGTGCCTTCTCCATCACTCGCAGCGCCAAGTCATAGTCTTGAGCGCCGTCATAAGCCGAATCAAATCCGCCAGCCTCGCGCACCAGGGTGGTGCGATACAAGCTCAAATGACAAGTAAACATGCAGCCAAGGAAGAACTCCGGCGACCAGTCCGCCTTGAAGAACGGGTTCACACGCTTGCCATCGGGCTGAATCTTGTCCTCGTCGGAATAGATGACATCGGCATCCGGCTGCGCGACGGCGGCGCGAACCATCGAGTAAAGCGCATGTTCGGCGATTTCATCATCGTGATCGAATAATGCGACAAACTCACCGCGTGCCATGTGCAAAGCCGCGTTAGTCGCCTCGCTGATGCCGCCGTGACGCCCCGGGGGCGCGAGCTTGATGCGTGAATTACGCGTCGCATACTCTTCCAACAGCGGCCGCACATGCGGCTCTGTCGAGCCGTCGTCGGTAATGCACAACTCCCAGTGCGGATAGGTTTGCCGTAGCACGGAGTCGAGCGCCAAGCGCAAGTAACATTCGGGCGTGTTGTACGTCGGCAGCAGCAACGAAATCAGCGGCGGGCGGTTTAGGTTCGCCGACCATTCCCGCTGCGAGGCGCGGTCTGCATCGGTCAACTTGTGTTTCTCGATCCACTGTTCATACGCCTTCGCCGGTTCATAGAAGCCATGGCGAACGTAGCGCGGGTCGTCCAGGCCCAGCGCCCACTTCCGCGCGACCGTGCCCCATTGGCCGGTCGCCAGCAACTTGGCTCCACGTGCCAGCACGGAGCCGGTGTTGCGATACGCACGCAACAAACGCAGCTTGCGGCGTAGGGCATCGACGCCAGCGTGGATTGGAGGTCGTGGAGCGACCTCGAATCGTTCAATGCGAATCTTCCCGGCGGCGTTCAGCGGTTGAATGCGCAGTGCTCGCGTCGGCTTGGAGAGTTTGAAGAAGAACTCTTCATCGTTGTCGCCCTCAGCTACCGTGATCTCGCCGATGCGCGACTCGGCGGTGAATCCATTGGGCGTATCGGCGTAGATTTCAAGCCGCGACTTGATCGATGAGTGCAACTTCAGCCGCACCCGCAGCCAACCTGCCGGCAACCAGCAAACGACGAGAAACTGCGGGTTGGACCCGCGCACATACCAGCCACCCGGCTCATGCGGAATCGGATCGAGCTGATTTATCGGCAACAAATGCGACTGATTGAAGCCACGCGGCCGCAACCAGTGCTTGATAGCCC
>JANLTA010000544.1:0-3659 GCA_031362705.1 Gemmataceae bacterium
CCCAGCGCGGAAACGTGTCCAATGGGCAAACGATTCAAGTCAACATCGACGGCAAATCGATCGGCGGGTTCAACAACATCTTCGGCTTTGCGTATAGCGCGCAGACGACATCAAGTTTCACAGTGACAGCCGGCAGCCATACGATCACGTTCCAGGGCACGAACATTTTCGGCGGCGACAATACGCTGTTTATCGACCAGGTCTCGGCCACGTCGGTCGGCCCTGCGTTCAACGATTCTGGGTTTGAGCTACCGCTACTGACGCCGGGTACTTTTGCATACCGCCCAAGTGGTTCCAAATGGACCTTCAGCGGTGGCGCCGGCGTAACGACCAACTTCAGCGGCTTCACCAGCGGCAATCCCAATACACCGCAAGGCAGCCAGGTAGCATTCATTCAGAGCCTTGGCAATTTCAACCAGTCGATGACGTTGACAGCGGGGTCGTACACGATTGAGTTCGCGGCCGCCCAGCGTGCCAACTTCGTCAGCGGCGAGACATTCCTTGTCCTCGTCGATGGCGTATCCGTCGGCGGCTTCAATAGCTTCAC
This sequence comes from Gemmataceae bacterium, assembly GCA_031362705.1. Lineage (GTDB taxonomy): Bacteria > Planctomycetota > Planctomycetia > Gemmatales > Gemmataceae > JAIBBI01. Next base: position 548 of record JANLTA010000544.1, read on the forward strand.
GGGCACTTCGTACACCGCGTTGACGACGTCGAGTTTCAACGTGACGGCCGGCAGCCACACGATCACGTTCAAAGGCACCAATCTGAACGGCGGCGACAACACGGTATTCATTGATGATGTGACGATCACGAAACAAACCAGCGGACTCGGCGATTCCGGCTTCGAATTGCCCGCGCTGGCCAGCGGCAGCTTCAAATACAACCCGACCGGCTCGGCATGGACCTTCAGCGGCGCGGCCGGCGTGACCACCAATGCCAGCGCATTCACAACCGGCAACTCGGTCGCCCCGCAAGGCAGCCAAGTCGCGTTCCTGCAGCAATCCGCAGCCGTAAGCCAGGCAGTGACATTCACTGCGGGCACCTTTGCCATCGTCTTCACCGCAGCGCAGCGCGGCAACGTCTTCAGCTATCAAACATTTCAAGTGCTGATTGATGGCAAAGCTGTCGGCTCGTTCAATGATTTATTCCACACGGAGTTTGGCCAGGCGGCAACATCCAGCTTCACGACCACCGCAGGCAGCCACACGATCACGTTCCAAGGCACAAACATCTACGGCGGCGACAACACGATCTTCATCGATCAAGTTCTGATCGTGCAGCAGCCGACGAGCCTTTATGATTCCGGATGGGAAGCGCCGGCAATTACACCCGGTACGTTCAAATACAATCCGACAGGTTCATCGTGGACGTTCAGCGGCTCTTCGGGCGTGGCCAGCAACGGCAGCGGCTTCACATCCGCCAACGGCGTCGCCACCCAGGGCAGTCAAGTCGCGTTCATGCAGAACCTCGGCACCATCAGCCAATCGATCACGTTCGCGGCCGGCACGTATGTCATCGCCTTTGATGCTGCCCAGCGAAACAACTTTGGTTCGCGGCAAACATTCCAGGTTCTGGTCGATGGCAAATCTGTTGGCGCATTCAACTACTTGGGCCACACGTCCTACGCGCGGCAAGTGACATCAACATTCACCGTGCCGGCCGGCAACCATACGGTCGCGTTCCAAAGCACCAACCTCAACGGCGGCGACAATACCGTCTTCCTCGACCAGATCGCCATTGTGCAACAGATCACGAGCCTCGCCGATTCAGGCTTCGAAATGTCACCCGTCGCTCCGAGTACCTATGCATACGGCCCAACCAATTCGGCATGGACCTACACCGGCTCGGCCGGCGTGACTTCGAGCGGCAGCACGTTCACCATTGGCAACGCCAACGCGCCGCAGGGTGGCCAGGCTGCGTTTCTGCAACAAGTATCGAGCATGAGCCAGACCGTCGCGTTCACGGCCGGCACCTATTACATCGGTTTCAATGCCGCCCAACGCGCCAATTACTTCAGCAATCAGACGTTCCAAGTGCTGGTCGATGGCAATCTCGTCGGCTCCTACGACGGCATCAGCGGCACCGGCTACGCAACTCTCGACACCATCGACTTCACCGCCTCGGCCGGCAACCACACGATTACCTTCCAGGGCACAAACCTGCACGGCGGCGACAACACCATCTTCATCGACCAGGTGAACATCTTCCCGGTGTAACAGCGTTCATATTCGGTTTGATGACTTTCGGCACCTGTGTTACCCTAATGTCCCCAATTGACCCCAGGGACGGGTGCCGCCATGCGCTTGGACACGACTGCAACGACTTCGCGCCGCGCCAATCAATTCCTTGATGACGCCTATCGAACGCCGCCGGTACCAGTCATTGAGATTCCCGAGCCTGCGTTCTTACGTCGCCGGCGCACAATGGCCGCGATGTATTTGTCCGGTGACGGGCTGGAGATCGGCGCATTGAATGCGCCATTAGTGGTGCCACCCGGCGCGCGCGTGACGTACGTCGATCACTTGCCCGTTGATGAATTGCGCCGGCACTATCCGGAACTTGCGGATAAGGAACTGGTACCCGTTGATGTTGTCGATGACGGCGAACGCCTTACGCAATTCGCGGCGGCCAGCCAGGACTTCATCATAGCCAACCACTTTCTGGAGCACACGCAGGATCCCATCGGCACGTTGGCCCGGCATCTCGAACTGCTGCGGCCTGGTGGCGTCCTATATCTTGCGGTTCCCAATCGCATGGTCACGTTTGATCGGGATCGACCACCCACAAGTTGGGAACACCTCCGCCGTGATCATGTAGACGGCCCGGAATGGTCCTATGAGGACCATCTGCGCGAGTTCGCGGCACTCGTGGACAAGCGCACGGGACCGGAATTGGAATCCCGGATCAACGAACTGCGAACGACCCGCTATAGCATCCATTACCACGTATGGAACGACGCCGAGTTTCGCACGATTTTGGATCGGGCCAGCACCGAATTCGATCTGCCGTTCACCGTTGATTATTGCGAGAATCTCGACGGCGAGATTCTTGCCATCTTGCGCAAGGACGGATCACCAGCCCGCAGGCCGAGTGATGACTGCCGGCTCAACGACATTTTGCGGGAGTTGATCCGCGATCAGGAAAGTGATCACAGGACGAAGGATCAGCGTCTCTACGTTCAACAGGCATTCGCGGATGCGCTGCAAAACTCGTTCGGCTGGCGAATGCTCGCGCCGTTGCGGGCCTTTAAGCACTGGTTGCGGCCGCGTGGCTTCAATCAGTCGCATTTGTTGCCGATGAATCAGCTTGATCCCATTCCGCATGAGCCGGGCGGCTGGCATGTGCGCGGGTCCAACCCGCAGTTTCTCGTCGTATGTTGGTTGCCTGCGGGTTGGCTGCGTTTACGTGTCAAACTGCATTCATCGATCAAGTCGCGGTTGGAGCTCTACGCCGATACGCCAAATGGCTTTACCGCGGAGTCGCGCATAGGCGAGATCACGATCGCCGAGGGCGATAACGATGAAGAGTTCTTCTTCAAGCTCTCCAAGCCGACGCGAGCGTTGCGCATTCAACCGCTGAACGCCGCCGGCAAGATTCGCATCGAGCGATTCGAAGTCGCACCACGTCCGCCCATCCATGCCGGCATCGATGCGCTGCGACGTAAGCTGCGCTTGCTGCGTGCGTATCGCAACACCGGCTCCGTGCTGGCACGTGGAGCCAAGTTGCTGGCGACCGGCCAATGGGGCACGGTCGCGCGGAAGTGGGCGCTGGGCCTGGACGACCCGCGCTACGTT
>JANLTA010000902.1:0-1940 GCA_031362705.1 Gemmataceae bacterium
TGGAGGGGGTACTCGGGGGCACCTTCCGGATCGTAATTCATGTCATCGAGCAACATGCAATTGCGCAGCGTCTGGCTTTTGGAGTTCCCACTGGCAGGAGTTCCGTTCATCACCAATGACGAAATACGTCGGCGTGGAATGGCGTAGACGTTGCTTCCGCGATAACCAAGCCACGTTTGCTGCTGGTTACTGCCGGCCGCTTCCCAACCTACCGGATCCACGAATACCGGGTAGCTCGCGCGGGTGAGTTTTCCTTGGTTGGACAGTTGATTTTTAGCAGCGGCAAGTCCCGGAAGTCCAGTGGTCTGGGTGAAAGTGGCCGGAAACGAGGCATCGCTGATCCGCCAAGGCACCACCACCGACGAGTTATAGTCGGGCTCCCGCTGATACAAATTCGGATCATCCATCGCTGACCAGAACGAGTTTACGTTCAGTGTGTTCTCTTTGGTCACATCCGTGAAAAGCGGCTGCCCGCCGGGTGTTGTGCGTGAACTCGCTTCGCAGGCGTCTTTCCACAGCATGCGCATGTACGAGGCGGCGTTGCCGGCCAGTTCGGCGGCGCGCTCGTCCTGCACGGACTTCGCCATCTGCACGAGGCCGATGGGGAACAGCGTGAGCAGCGAGACCAGTCCCAGCGCGAGGATGAAGATCGCGATCAGGACTTCCATTAAGCTGGTGCCACGGCGTTGCATGGTTGGTCTCCTCATTCGTCCTTCAAGTTCGACGACTTGCCGTCGCGAACGAAAGAATAGGGATCGGAAAGCGTTCCCGTTGTCCCGAGCGTGGGGTCTACAGGATGGGTCGATATCTGGCCCGTGCGGCAATGCAGCACGACCAGCCGGTTGTCGCCGGGCGGCAATACGCCGCCTACCGTTGGCGAGGCGGTATCTAATGATACGTCGCGAAGCCAGAAGATGATGCGGCCGTAAGCGCCGAGGCCCCCGGTCAACTCGCCCGATGGGCTAAACATGACGTCGAAGCTGCCGGTGCCACCGGCTTGGGGCACCGGCGTGGTTCGGGTCGCCTGGTTGGCCGCCGTGGGATAAATGAAGTCAATCGCGACGTTGGCCGGCAGCGTTAGTTCCGGTTCGCCGGCAATAGGACGAGGCGACCGCGTGATGCGATACGACGGCAGCGGGCTGTTCATCGTGTTGCGAATCAACGTCGTGCCATTTGCCTTGAAGTCGCGGTATTCATCGCGCGGTCGATGCAAGACCAATACGCAGCTGTTTGGTTGCGAAGGTGGAACGACGGGATCAACAACCAGCGTGTAACGAGCGCCACCAAATTCGACGACATCGCCGACCGTGACAGTCCCCAACAGGTTTCGACCTTGCAGGAACAACAGATACTGCCATCCGAAGTTATTGGCGGGATTCAGAGTCGGCGTGATCTTGGCTTGGTAATTGGCCAGCGTATTTGCAAGAGCCGTGTTGCCGGCCGCCGCGGCGGCATTCTTGGCGATAGTTATCTGCGCGACCGCATTGGTTTGAAGCAACCGGCGGAACTGATTGAGTGCCATCAAATATGGCGTAAATGGAGCTGATGTCGGTGCCAGCATCGGCGGAGCGATCTCCACCGGATTACCGGTGATATCATCCGGCTGTTCAACGTAAGCGAACTTGTAATAAAACTCCTGCACTTGTGACACACTCGTGGGCAATGTCTCGACCAATCGCAATCCGCGTGGCGCCTTATCCCGCTGAGCGCGCAACCGGGCGTTTTCCAGCCAGTTCTTGAATTGGCTGGTGCCCTGGCCGACGCGGGTGGATTCCTGGAAGCGCGGAGCGACCAGCGCGACGATGCCGCCCAGCACACCGATGATCGTGATGACCACCAGAAGCTCAACCAAAGTCATGCCGAAGCGCACAGACAGATTCAAATTGCCGTTCCGCATGCCTTGCCGCTCTGTTTTTCGGCCTGAAAGGCCGATTCTGTCA
>JANLTA010000561.1:0-1823 GCA_031362705.1 Gemmataceae bacterium
AGTCGCTGGCGGCGACCGCGCCGTCGCCATCGAAGTCAAAGGCGGCTGAGGTGCCACCGAAGGCGAGGCGGAACTGAATGAAGTCCGCCGCCGATATCGTGGCGTCGCCATCCACATCGCCGAAAAAGCGATGTGTGGTCGATACATTGTCGGCCGCCATTGCCTGACTGCCACCCGCAACTACTTGCGCCGCGATGACCGTTAACTCGTAGCGACCATCAATCAGGCAACCCAGTCCTTCGGTGAGCGCTCCGGAGAATGTAAGCTTGCAAACAGTCTGCGTCGGCGTGCTGGCGCTAAGATCAGCCACCACATTTACGGTCGTCATCGGCGTGCCCGGGCCGGTGCGTGCCAACGAGAATGCCTGTGCCGGAGTGCCGCCACCGAGTGTCACCAGTGTGCTGAAGGTGACGGTGATGGAGCGAATCGTGGAGCGTTGGGCCGAACCATCGCCGATCTTGATGTCGGTGACGGTTGGTGCCGAGACGACTTGCACTTCAAACGCGCCGATGTCCGCCGTGCCATTGCTGACTCGGGCATAACCGGCACCGCGCTGATCGGAGCTTAAGCCCAATGGATTGCTGCCCACATCAAGACAAGGGCTGCCCGGTAACAGCGCCATGGTCAGAGTTGGCCCGCCGTTGTCTTGCAGGAAGTCCAACCCTGGATCCTGCGGCGACGTCAGCCCGCCATTGCCATAATTGTCGGAGCTGTTGCCTTGCAGACCGGCACCTTCGACCACGCCGAAGAAGCAGTTGTTTGCTTCCAGGTTGCCATCAACGTCCGGCGGCAATTGGGTTGGGTCCGCGGAGGAGTTCAGCGCGAAAATCGTACTCTTCGCTTTGACGCTGGTGACGTTATCGTTCTCGACAAACAATCCGCCACCGCTGTATGCGGTGTTCATTGCAAATGTACAGTTATCAATCAGCACGGGATTGCTCTGCAAGTTGCCGACCAGCAGCGCGCCGCCGACGTTGTCCGGCGTATTGCCCGTCTTGTTGTTGACAAATGTGCTGTTGCGGAAGAGTACACCCGTGGTGTTGCCATTGAAGAGAACGGCTCCGCCGCCAACTGCCGTGCTGTTGCTGTCGAAGAGGCTGTCTTGGACCGTGAGTGTGCTGATGGAGGGATAATCTTCCAGCACAGCGCCGTTGATGACCTTGCCGTTGGCCACCATCACGGCACCGCCGCCACCAGTGATGACCGTGCCACCCTGGTTGTCGGCGAGGACAAGTGTCGTTGAGTTGTTGCTGACAGTGGTGCGGTCGATGGTGACGCTGCCGCCGCCGGAGGAGAACACCGCCCCGCCGTAGTATCCGCCGACGTTGCCGGTCATCCGCGAATTCGAAATCGAGATGACGTGTCCAGAGTCCAGGGCTGAGATCGCGCCACCGGCGAAGTTGGGCGACGCGTTGTTGTTCAATCGACCATTCTTGAAGGTCAGGGTACCCTGGCCCTGAATGTGAATGGCCCCGCCATACGCCTGCTGGGCGGTGTTGCTCAGCACCCAGACATTGTCGAGCGTGAGGTTTTCACCGTTGTTGTAAATCGAGGCGCCGCGTTCGGATTGCAACTTCTGCGTGGTCCGCCCGGCCGACATTGTCACGCCGGTGATGGTGACGTTGAGCACACCCGGTCCATCGATATTAAAATGCCGGCTCGACGAAGCACCATCGAAGGTGAGCTTCGTTTGGCCCGTACCGGTAATTGTCACGGAGTCTGTGATGAACATCTGGCCAAGCGACCACGAGATGAAGTCGCCGCCAAGGAACACGCTTGAATCAAACGTGATGGTGTCGTTACTCGGGAACACATCGTTTGCG
>JANLTA010000577.1:0-3599 GCA_031362705.1 Gemmataceae bacterium
ACTCCCGGTACGTGGCATCAACGTCGCTACATGCAATGTGGTCACGGGGACGGCACGAGTTCGGACTGTCTCACCGCAGGACTTCCTCGACGGCAAGGCGCTCGATGACTGACGCCATCTCATGCCAGCTAATGGACACTCGCAACGACGGTGTAAGCCGCTTCCAAAGTGGGAGCGGCGATTCTCCAAAACAGGGGACACCGCCGATGCAGTTCTCAGTTATCTATTCGGCCGACACGCCCGAGGATGTGGACGTTCTCAGCTTCGCCCCGCCTCAAGTCGAGGAACTCTGGGACGAGACGGAAGACGACGGCCAGTACGAGTACGGCTATCTCGAAGGCCGATGGGAAGGCGGCAGCCATCGCAAGTGGTGCAGCGTCTTGGGCTCGTCGGCCCAAGCCAACGGCTTAAGATGCCACGAGCCAGTTCGTCTCAAGCGATGCGAGTGTCAGTTAGAGCAGCGGGAGGCAAGCTATGAAGGGGCCAGCAGCCGTGAACAGGAGCGGGAGGGCTTCTCTTTGGACATCCAAGAGGACGCCCTGCGCCTGTACGCCGAACGCAACGACGGCGAGATCATCCGGCTGTTCCGCATCGCCGAGACGGCTTCGAAGAAGGACGAGCGGAAGATTTTCAAGGAGCTTCTGGCGTTCGCCAAAGTCAACGCTCATCGGCTCGAAGGTCTCCTGTTTTACAAAGTGGACCGGGCCGCTCGCAACTTGTTCGATTATGTCGAGCTTGAGCGGCTCGAATCTGAATTGGGCCTCCGCTTCATCTCGGTCTCGCAGCCAACTGAGAATACTCCGGCTGGTCGAATGCAACGCCGGATGCTGGCAAGCATGGCCAGTTTCTACACCGAACAGCAATCGTTGGATGTGATGGAGGGCATTTCTCGCCGGGTCCAGCACGGACTTTTTTGCAGCCGACCACCCTACGGTTATCGCAACTTTCGCCGTGACGGCCGAGGACTGGTCGAGGTCCACCCCGAGAACGCAGCCAAGGTCAAACTCATCTTCGAGCTTTACGCTTACCACCACCACACCGTCGATTCGATCTACGAGAAGCTCACCGCCGATGGGGTCTCCTACCTGTCCTCGGTGCCTCGATTCACTCGAAGCAAGCTCTTTGGCATTCTGAACAGCCGGGCTTACCTCGGTGAAGTGAAGCACAAGGGATAGTGGCACCCAGGCACTCACGAACCGCTTGTTGCTCGGGCGACCTGGGACCGAGTGCAGTTCCTTCTTGGCCAAGCCGTCTACCGTTCGCATCAGATGACCTACGCCAGCGAGTTGATCGAGTGCGGCCATTGCGGTCGGCCGATCACGGGCGAGACAAAGAAGAAGCGGACAAAGGCTGCCGAGCAAGAGTACGTCTACTACCGCTGTGCCCGTTACCAGAGTCCGGGCCATCCTCGCACCCGTCTCCGGGAAGCGGAGATCGACGCCCAGATGTTCGTCCTGTTCGACAAGCTGCGAGTCGAGGACGACGAGTTCCGGCACACGATCAGGGAAGAGATCAGGAAGTCGGCGAACTGGGATCAGCGAACTTCAGCTAGCGAGGCCAAAAGGCTCCAAGACGAACTCATTCGATCACGGGAACAACAGGATCGTCTTTTGAACCTCCGCATGTTGGAAGAGATCACACCCGACACATACGCCACAAAGGCCCAGCAGCTTCGAGATCAAGAGGCCGAGTTGAAGCTGCAAATCGAGCGAGCCGACCGTGGAAGGCATGAAATCATCGATTTAGCGATCCGAGCATTTGAACTTTCGCAAAACCTACGGGCAAAGTGGGTTACGGCCGATTACGCTGAGAAGCGTCGAATCCTCGAAATCATCTGTTTGAACTGGAAGCTCGACGGCGTAAGTCTTGTGCCGTCAATGAGAAAGCCCTTCGACATGTTGGCCGAAGGGCTTTTACGGAAAGAAAGTCGGGGCGAGAGGATTTGAACCTCCGACCTCTTGGTCCCGAACCAAGCGCTCTAATCCAAGCTGAGCTACGCCCCGTGTTCGACGTGGGAAATCATAGACTTCATAAGGGTTTTGTCAATGCCATCGAAGGCCTCGCCGGGCCGCTAGAATAGGGATGTGTTACGGTACACAGAGGTTCGCGGGATGGTGTTGCAGCCGTTGAAAATTCGTCGTGATGGCGACGAGCGGTTGGTCATTGAATGGAGCGACGGCGTCACCAGTCAAGTCACTTGGGACACGTTGCGGCGTGAGTGCCCGTGTGCCAATTGCCGCGAGGAGCGAGAGAAGCCGGCCGACCCGTTTCGCATCTTGAGTGAACGTGAAGTCCAGGCCGGTGCGCCGCGGCCGGTGTCGATGATACCCGTCGGCAACTACGCCTATAAGATCGTGTGGAACGACGGGCACGACGCCGGCATTTACACGATTGAGAACCTGCGCGAACTTTGTCACATCAACTGATGCTTCCGCGAAGCGTCATTACACGAGAACCTTATGCACGGACCACCGCTGACTCAGAAGATCGACATGCCCGGCATTCGCTCGGTTATAGCCGTTGCCAGCGGCAAAGGCGGCGTCGGTAAATCGACTGTCGCCGCAAACCTGGCTCTGGCACTCGCGAAGACCGGCCATCGTGTCGGCCTGATGGATGCCGACATTTATGGTCCCAGCGTGCCGATCATGATGGGCCTCGATACGGTGGATCCGAAGACCACGCCGTTTCCCATTGATAAATATGGCATCAAGCTCATGTCGATGGGTTTTCTCGTTGACCCCAATCAGGCGGTGATCTGGCGTGGGCCGATGGTGCACAAGGCCGTCAGCGATTTCCTCACCAAGATCGAATGGGGCGAGTTGGATTACCTGGTGATCGATCTGCCGCCGGGCACCGGCGACGCCCAATTGACGTTGACGCAAACCGCGCCACTCACTGGCGCAGTAATCGTGACCACGCCGCAGGATGTAGCGTTGATTGATGCCCGCAAGGGCCTTGAGATGTTTAAGCAAGTCCGCGTGCCGGTGCTGGGCATCGTCGAGAACATGAGTTACTTTGCGCCGGATGGCGGGACGAAGCACTACATCTTCGGCCAGGGTGGCGGTCGCAAAATGGCCGACGCGGTGGGCGTGCCGTTTCTCGGCGAGATACCCATCGATCCGCGCGTGACCGAATGCGGCGACGGCGGCGAACCCATCGTGCATCGGCATCCAGATTCGGAGCCGGCGAAGGCGTTCGTCAGGTTGGCCGGCATCGTCGCGGAACAGGCGCAATTGGCCAAGAGTGCGGAGCGGCTACCGGAAGTTGAGTTGTAGCACTGATTGAATTCGGTTTTCGTCTTATTCCCCTCCCTCGAAGGGAGGGGCTAGGGGAGGGGTTGATTAACCCTCTCGACTGGAGATGCAACCGCAATTGAGGTGTGAGATTTTAGTCCCTCCCCTAACCCCTCCCTTCGAGAGAGGGGAATTTAAGACCGTGTCAAGCCGCACGGCGATGGGATCGTTCGACGACCATTGCCAGCGTTTCGTTGGCTAAAGCGCGATAGTCTTCCGCGCCGGGGCAGCGTGGGGCGTATTGAAAGATGGATTGTCCGAACCCGGGGCACTCCGCCAGCTTAATGTTGCGACGAACCCGAGTTG
>JANLTA010000583.1:0-7952 GCA_031362705.1 Gemmataceae bacterium
GGCCTTCTCGAAATCCTTCCATGCGAAGAAATGGCCGCCCTGCTGGAGGCTGAACTGATCCGTGGCGGGTTCCACAAGGATGGTGATTTGCTGCGCCGTGATGCCGACGGCGCGACAGTTATCGTTGATCCCGCCAATGGCAATGTGACCGTTCGCTCGGAAACGCAGGACGATGTTTCTTTACGATCACGCAAGCAAGCGCTGGCGTTCGAGGACATCGGTCCGACCGAGCGAACTGTACGTAGACAATTGCACAAGCAAGCCAAAGCCGACTTGAATGAACAGGTGGCCGAACAACAGGCCAAGCTGCAACAACAGGCGACCGAAAAGCTGGAACAGCAATTGCGCGACCTCACGCCGGAGTTGAACCGCGCCGTCAACCGCGTGACGGCTGCCGCACTGAAGAAGAAGGCCGCCCAAATTGGCCGGATCAAAGACATTCACGACGACGTGGAATCTGGCTCGCTCACCATCACGGTTGAAGTCTAGCTAGGCCAAGCATTCACCGCGGAAACGTGATGTTGTCTGCCGCAAACACATGGTTGTTTTCAGCTCCGAAGGTGCGTTACAACTTAGCCCAGGGCGTCAGCCCTGGGATGCGACCGTACAAAGATACAAGCCCCGAAGGGGCGACACTGATTGTGTCGCCCCTTCGGGGCTTTGACCGTGACGATGGTGTGACCCAGGGCTGACGCCCTGGGCTAAGTTGTTTCGCTCCTTTGGAGCTAAGAGTTGCCCCACAACTCTGATGAACATGGCCGGGACTCCAGGGCTTATTCAAGGTATGGACATTGTCATTTCCGAACATGAATTGCCGACCGATTTGACTGCCGAGGCGGCCGTCGAGGCCGCTTATGCTTACGAGTTGGCCGAAGTCACCAGCCGACTTGCCCGGAGGTTACCGGCACTCATCGAATGCGACAAGGAAATTGTCCCGTTCATTTACGTGAGCCTGCGAAGCCGCTTAAAGGATGTCGGTCTGAAATGTGCCTATCTCGACGGCCGGCAACGAGAGGAAGCGTCCGGCCCGGTGCCCGTCGGCTTGATCGGCACGATGATCAATCAACTGCGTGATGCCGTGCGCGGTTCGCTGGAACAGCGCGTGCTCGTGTTGCCGCATTTGGATCTACTCACAACCAGTCATGGCAGCCTGACGACCGAAGCCCGCGAAGCAGTGGTGCTGCTGTACGAGAATCCTGAAGTCATCTGCCTGGGCTTCAAGGATCCTTCGTTTCCGCTGCCCAAGGTGATTGAGAGTCTTTTTCCGCATCGGGTCAGTCTGCTCGGGATTCCCCGCCCGCGGCTGCGGCACCTGGTCACGCAGCGTGAAGCCCGCAAGTTCGGCAAGCAATTCAACCCGTGGGCGCTGTACAAGCACGTATCCGGGGTGAATGCCGTGCGCTTGCGACGGCTGATGAGCACGCTGGATGGCGAGGACTATCCGGCCGACCCGCGCAAAGCGTATCGCCAACTGCGGCAGGCGACGCTGGGCAGCGGCCTCGAAGTTCCCAACGTCGATCTCGACGCCGACATCGGCGGCTACGACAAGGTCAAGAAACGTCTTAACAACGAGATATTGCAAGTTCTCAAGATCAAAGACCGGGCGACCAATGCCGACGAAGTCGCACGGCTGGAAGAGTTGTTGCCGCGCGGTCTGATCTTCTGGGGGCCACCGGGCACGGGTAAGACGCTATTTGCGAAAGCCATGGCCACCGTGATCGGCGCGGCCGTTACCATCGTGAGTGGTCCAGAGTTGAAGAGCCGCTGGGTCGGCGAGAGCGAAGAGAACCTTCGCCAGATATTCCATCGCGCTCGCCAGTCGGCTCCATCGATCATCGTGTTCGACGAGTTGGACTCATTTGCGTCCGCGCGCGGCACCTACACCGGGTCCGGCGTCGAGCATTCGATGGTCAACCAGTTGCTTACGGAGATGGACGGTTTTCGGTCTGATGAACTCGTATTCGTCGTCGGCACAACTAACTACGTTGAAATCCTCGACCCCGCACTATTGCGCCCCGGGAGGTTCGAGTTCCATTTGTTGATTCCGTATCCCGATGAGGCCGACCGACGTGCAATTCTTGACATTTACAACCGCAAGATGCAACTGGAATTGTCAACGGAGGCACTGGACTACGCCGTTCGGCGAACCGCGGACTTTGTGGAAGGCGTGGCTTCGGGCACGCGCTACAGCGGCGATCACCTCAACGCACTCTGTCGCGCCATTGCCCGCATACGGCTGCGGGAGAACAAAACCGGGCCAACACCGCCGGAAGATGTCGAACGCGCTTTGACGGAATATGTCGAGATACCGACACTGACGACAAAAGAAGAGCGTGTCGTGGCCGTCCACGAGTCCGGCCATGCTGTGGTGGCGATGCACTGTCCTCATGCACCGCCGATCGAGCGTATCACCATTCGCGGCGACACGGCCGGGGCGCTCGGCTACGTGCGCTATCAGGATCGCCTGCACAAGTTCGTGGTCACGCGCAACGAATTGCTGGACACGATCTGCGTTCTCATGGGTGGCCGCGAGGCGGAGCAGTTGTTGCTGGATGATCTTTCCATCGGTTCCAGCGAAGACTTGCGCCGGGCCACGCAGATTGCCCGCATGTTGGTCGAAGAGTTGGGCATGGGCGAGCACACCGGCGTGATGCGCTTCAATGCCGACGACAAGGCGACTAGGCACCCGCACTTGTCGCCGGAACAATTGGCCGCTCTGGATCGGCAAGTGCGCGAAGTGCTGGAGCAATGCCGCAAGCGCGCGGAAACGATCCTGGCTTTGAATCAGCCATCGTTGAAACTTCTAGCCGATCTGCTCGTAGAAAAAAAAACCATCGACGCCAAGACGCTCGGGGAGATGCTGAAATAACATGCCCGAGATAACCATCCAACTGCGCTGCGACCCGGCCACCGGTAAGCGCGACATCGTCGTAAAGCTGCACGACGACGACGAGTTGCTGCCCGTCGAACACGAACAATTGCATCGTAAATTGGTGGATCGCCTGATCGAAGGCGGCCTGATCAAAGCCGGCGAAGGCGGCCGCCTGATCGTCGAGCGCGAAGGGCAGGGGGGTGTTACTTCTTCCTCCACTTCAACCGAAACAAACAAAAGTGCGATCAGCGAAGCGACATGATCCCGAAGGGATTGAGCCCGAAGCGCAAGCAAGGGCGGTTGGTTCCAACTGAGCCCGAAGCGCAAGCAAGGGCGAGACTCGCACTTGCTTGCGCTTCGGGCTCAGTACTCATGCGACGGATCCCGTAATTCGCAAGGCGTCTCTGTATGACCTTGGTTTTCCCCGATGATGACACGCTTCACTTTGCTGTGAACAGCGGCATCATTCCCGCTGAAACACTCGCCACCCCAATTCAATTCTGGAGCGACGCCAATGGTCGCACTTATGTACATTCAAGTGTTAGGCCAGAAGATTTGGCGGGGTTCGGCATTGAGTTGACCAATGATGCTATTGGCGACAACGCCAGGTCACTAACTCACTGGCTACAACTGTTTCCGGTCGTCCGTGACAAGATTACGCCCGAAATCGGGGCACAATCGCTGATCCTTTTTGAATTAGCCGATGTGTCATGTCTTGAACCATTTGTCAACGAACTCCTGCGACAAGGCCATGATCGCTCCGCCGTGCGTCAGTTCATGATTGGCGGCCAAGTGCGCACATTCGTGCGTGTCATCGGCCCACCGTACTACACGTTGTTGTCAGCGGCAGAAGATGAACGAGGCGCTCCAACTGCATATCGAGAAGTATCACCGCGTGTTTGGGTGCAACTCGGTTATGGGCACCCTTACGTCGAGCGTATTGATGTGCCAACCGGACAGCTCTTACTGATGAAGCCGGGCCAAGATTGGGAGCTGTTGCCGGAGGGGGAATATCGCGACGTCGCGGAGATTCTGAATATCGCCGCGCCGCCAGCAATACTTGCAAGCGATGATCTGTGGCCCGAACCCATTATCGTTCAGCTGACGCCGTCGCCAAGTGCATCCACGGAGACACCGACGCTGTGGGTGCTGCGTCACGATGCTATCGCTCAAATGGATGACTTTGTTCAGCAGGCCGATGACAAGACTCGCAGCCAACTGGCTTTCGCAGTGACCGAATACGATGGTAATCGCGTCGTCGTGTTGCGGCTGCGTCCATCTAAGTTGCCGCCGCCCGAGGTGCCATTGGTGGCCGAGGAGTATCGCCCGTGGTTACGGTTGCCGAATCTGTTTGTGCTGGTGGGCAACCGCATCGACCCGCCACTGCGGCGTGACACGATGCAGAAGATGCTCGCCGCTGACGCGGCAACTATCACGTGGCTGGTTCCAACGGCCGCCAGCTTCACCGCAGAGTCGTTGCCCGACGATGCGTTTCAACCGCTAGCTGCGTGGATTGATGTTGTCCTCGACCGCGAACGAGAATCGCTGACGGAATGGCTTCAATCGACCGAATTTGGCTTTGCCGGCGTGATTGTCGAAGAGGCGGCAGTACCGGCACCAACAACCGAGAAGAAACCAAAGGCAGCCAGGCAAACAACCAAACCGGTCGAAAAGAAGCCGGCCGCGCCGAAGCGAGAAGCACGACCGCAACGGCGGCCCGCACCGATTCGCGACGTACAGCGCATCGAGCTACCCGCCGATACATCCGAGTTGCGCGAATTGCTGACGGCCGTTGAAGGCGAGTTTCTGGCGATTGATGGCCCGCTCGATGATCCACAGCGGCAAGCGCTATGGCCGCGATTGGCCGATTTGAATGGCGCACTTAGGCAGCCGCCGGAAGCAACTCTAGCGTGGACCCATGCGTTTTGGGATGCCGCCCATCTGTCCGATGCCCATCTTTGGCGTTGGGTCCAAGCGGAAAAGGCGCTGAGTGAACCCGAATTGATGGAGGCAGACATCGACCGCCTGCTTTCGCCGACACCTGCCACGGCCGGCGATGTGCGCGCTCTAGCCGCCGTCGTCGTCTGGTCGGCCCATCAATCATCATCGTCGCCTTTGATTGCGCGACTTGCCGACGTTCAAGCGTTTTTTCAGTCGAACGAACGATTGTTGCCGGTGCGTGCAACATGGTTGGCATGGTGTGCATGGTCCAAACTGGCGGGCGGTGACACGCTGGCGCTGGTCCGTGCGCGTGATCGGTTGCTCGCACGACTGTTGGAGCGCGGGCTGGATGCGGATGCCGACTTGCCGACGTTTCTGCGCTTTGCCGGCCGGGTCGATTCCGATCGATTGCGCAGCGTCCGAGAGTGGATCGACGATGTCCGCACGCGCATTCGCACCTGGTACGGCGAGCAGGTCAAGCTCGACCTCAATCGCGATCCGACGGCGGCATACATTGATCTGTTCTTCGCATTCGGGCTGGCACGCCTCGGCGAGGCATCGGCCGCGCGGGCGCTCGTGAAGCACTCGGAAGTGATCTTGGAAGAAGTGGGTGACGATACTCGTGACGCGCATTTGGTTCTGTTGCAAGCGCTCACGTGGCGTGTCGAACAGTTGTTGGCAGGGCGACCCCATGCCGGGCCGTTGCCACCCGAACTGTTGGACTACCTCGCGCAGATGCACACAGAGACTAGTCCGTTGCCGCGAACCAACGAGTACAACAAACGCCGCACCGGGCCGTATGCGGTCGAACGGTTCCGCGAGCAGTCGCGAATCATGGAGCCGCTGGAGAAGTTTGATCCATATCGCCACACGAGGCGTGAGGGTCACGAACTGGTCCGCGACGCGGCCAAGTTGCCCGACCTCCGCGACCCGGGCAGTTTGGCTATTCGCATCAATCAACTGTTACGGCCGACCGACGGTGTGCCCGAACTGCGGCTGCGCGTGTTAGCCGAATGTGTGCCACTGGCAGGCCGATTAACCGTGGAAGCCGCGGGCACTTTGTTAGATCGTTCGGCGCAAACACTGGCCTCGGCCAATCCAACCACCGATGGTCCGGCCCTGGAAATGCGTTTGCGTCTGATCGAGCGGTCGCTGTTCTTCGCCGCTCACTTTGATCGCTCGGATTTGGTGACGCTGTTCGTCGATCACCTTGTGCGGCTCTTCGAATCCGATGCTGCGACCATTGCTCTCGAAGGTTCCGGCTTCGCCATGGGCCAGACACTGCGAAGCCTGCGCAAGCTCGGCCTGCGCGATGAGACGATGGGAATCCTCGAACGGCTGGAAACCGCACTCTTGCGCGGCCAATCGATTGAAGCGCTGAGTTTGCGGCCGCCGCGGAATTGGCCGGCGCTGGTGCAGACGCAATTGCATGTGGCCGCTGGTTGGATTTATTTCGATACGCCTGCTCGTGCGATGCCGACTCTGGACGCGGCCCGACGCTTGTTGTTTGCCTCGGACCAATCACCCGGCAACCAAATACCGCGACCGCAGTACGTGCAAATCCTGTGCAACCTGATTGCCGCGTTTGGATACCTGCCGCCCGCCGAGGCTCGGGCCCGCATCGCTGACTTGTTTGCCGAGGAGAAACTGGCTCGTTTGCCCAACACGTTTACCACGGCGAGTTTTTACTCACGCTTTCACCTCAACGTGGCCGAAGCCGTAGTGCTGACGCTCAGCGGCGAGGATTTCACTCTGGGTCCATCCGCTCGTCGCTGGCTGGATGAAGACGAATACCTGATTCGCCGCCGGGTGCATCGCGATGTGCGCCGTGTTTTGAAGCAAGGTTAATCCGCATGGCCGAACGAGCGCTATTTGAGCTGACGGATGCAAAACGGTTGCCGCACCTGCTCGCGGAGTTGCGTCGATTCAGACGCGCGGATGCGGAATGGTACATCGACAACGACGGCATCGCTTGGGTACGAATCGCCGACGCGCCGCCGGCAACACTATATCGCGCCGATGATTCGGCGCGCGTTTACGTTGAACAATCGCCGGACGTGTGGGTGGCATGGATGCGGCCCCAATCGGATGAGCGAGTCATTCCATCAATGCCGTTTCGCAGCGGTATCAAGCGATTTCATGTTGTTGGCGAAACACCTGTCATTACTGACCTAACGCAAACATTGCGCGTTGCAGTAAAGCCACGCTTGGTCATTGACCGGGAGCCTGGCACTGCCGAAATGTGGGTATTGTCCGATGAAACGAAACTGTTAACTTGGCTGGCCCGTGCCGATGACCGGTTAGTTGCACGATTGGAAGTTGCGAGATTAATAGTTTCCGGGGCGGCACAGGTCGTTTTGCTGTGGAGGGGCGGCCGTGGCGGTCCGCCGGTGCTGGTGTTGGAAGCCGATGCCTATCGACCTTACCTCAAACTGCCGAACCTGTTCATACCCGTCGGCAAGAAACTGGTCCCGCCGCTGCGGCGCGACTTGGCGAAGAGGGCGTTCGCGCCGGAATCTGATCACATCGTGTGGCTTGGCAACGATGGCTCAATGACTTCGCTGCCCATGAGCGCATTTCATCCGCTGATCGAATGTATCCGTTACGAAAAGCCGATGGTCACCGCACATGCTGCCATCGCAGCGGAGCCGATCGTCACACTCGATTCCTACGAAGCCAAAGATCGCCCCGCCGGTGCCCGCATTGACTTGGCCACCGGCGATTCCGCGCAACAGGGCCGCCTGGCCATGATCTGGTCCGACGACCAGTGGCGACTCAAGCCGTCGCGCGGGAAAATACAAACTCCGGAATGAACTTCGAGAATTGGGCGGTGTTTCGGATTGACATAGAGTTTTCTTCTTTGTGATGACTTTGTGGTCTTCGTGTCTTTGTGGTTGGTCTTAAGAACTAACCACAGAGACACGAAGAGCACAAAGGAAAACACAAAGAAAGCCGAACTGAGACACTACCGAGAATTGCGCTTGCCATTGCACGAATTCACCCGACGCTTTACCTTGGTGGCCGGGCGCTAGAACGCGTTTCATATTCGTGTAGCGTATTGCCCCCTCCCCCCTTGTGGGCTGACCGCCCGACAGTTTGGGGATTGGTGATGACAAAAAGCAACCCATGAGTTCTCTTG
>JANLTA010000585.1:0-11667 GCA_031362705.1 Gemmataceae bacterium
CGGCGTGGTGATCGCCAACGGCCCGATCCAACGCATGTCGATAGTGCGTCCTAGATACTCAAACAGCCGAAGTCGAAGCACTCACATTGCCCAGAATTTCAAAACATTTACTGCTTACTTCACAAATTGCAGCAGTAGTTC
This sequence comes from Gemmataceae bacterium, assembly GCA_031362705.1. Lineage (GTDB taxonomy): Bacteria > Planctomycetota > Planctomycetia > Gemmatales > Gemmataceae > JAIBBI01. The sequence continues at coordinate 142 of JANLTA010000585.1, forward strand.
GGTAACACGCTGTCAATCGACGGACGATGTGACGAATGGCACTTAGATTTTGCTAAAGCCGTTCAGCATCTCACGTTTGGTCTCCACGTGCGTGTCGCCGACCAGCCCGCGCTCGACGGCCCCCGGTTTCACTTCGCCGGAATGCATTCCAACAGGCGGCAAGCCGTCTTGGCAATTATCAATTCCTCGTTGGCGGGAATCAACCACATGCCCTCGTTGCTGGCATCGGTCGAGATTTTCCCTGAAAGACGCACCTCCATGAATGACGCCACTCTACGAAAGTCGGGCTAGCCCTCCTTCTGATGGGTTGAAAAGTCGTAACCTCCCGATATATTTGAATATGTAGAGGGTTGGATGATGACCAAGGCAAAACCAGTCAGATCGCTCAAACTGACGCCGCTCGATGCCCTTGAGCAAGCGGCGGAATGTCTTAAACTCCTGGCCCATCCCCATCGGCTACGTATGGTGCAGATGCTCCTCCAGGGCCGCTTTGCAGTCGGCGAATTGGCCGAATCCTGCGGTATCCCCAGCCATATGGCTTCGGAGCACTTGCGCCTGATGCAGCGTTGCGGCTTCATGAAAAACGAAAAAGAGGGCCGCAATGCGTACTACCAAATCGTCGAGCCGCATTTGGCACACATCCTGGCGTGCATCGAAAAGCGGTTCGGCAGTAAGAAGGGCTGATGTGTTCTCGCCCACAACGATCGGAATGTCGGGAAAAACCGACCAATTAACATGAACTCGGCAAACAACAAGAAGAGAGGCTTCGCAATGGAACTCCTCATTCCTCTGGCATTCCTTGGAGTTTGGATCGTGCTGCAAGCGTGGGTGCTGCCCCGTTTTGGCGTAAAGACCTGACTGGGCGGAAGCTGTGAGCCGAGTTCGGCTCCAATCGATGTCCGAAACAATGGCATGACCGGTGGCCACAACTCCGAGTCGGAAAGCAAATCACCATGAACATTCCCACCATATCAGCGGGCAAATTGGCAGAGGTTTGCAGAAGCGGCAAGAAGGTCGATCTCATTGACGTGCGTACGCCCATTGAATTCCGAGAGGTGCATGTTCAAGGCGCACGGAATGTCCCTTTGGATCAACTCGATCCTGCGGTGATGACTCAAAGCCGTAACGGCTCCACTAACGAACCAATGTACTTTATTTGCCGCTCGGGAGGCCGAGGACAGCAGGCATGCGAAAAGCTCATCAAGGCGGGCGTCTCGAACGTCGTCAATGTCGAAGGCGGCACAACGGCTTGCGTGGAATCGGGCCTGCCAGTCGTCCGAGGCAAGAAGGCTATCTCGCTAGAACGGCAGGTCCGGATTGCGGCCGGTTCGCTTGTACTGATCGGCGCATTGCTGAGCTTTTTCGCTCACGCATATTGGTTCGGACTGCCCGCATTCATCGGGGCAGGTCTCTTGTTCGCCGGGATCACGGACACCTGCGGCATGGGAATGTTGTTAGCACGGATGCCGTGGAATCAGGTTTCCAAGGCTGACGAACGCGCAAGTTCGGGATGACCCAACTCAAAGAGAAGTCGGAGTTGCCAATAATGGTTGAGAAGATGAAGTGTTTCGTGATGCACGGCATCGGCAAGGTTGGCCTGATGGACAAGCCGGTCCCGCGCCCGGGACCGAGCGACGCTGTTGTCCGCACGACCACCGCGCTCATTTGCACCTCCGACGTTCACACCTTGGCCGGCGCGATCGGGGAGCGCAAGGATCTGACGCTTGGTCACGAGGCCGTAGGCGTCATTCACGAACTCGGCGAACTGGCCGCTGCCAGTGGTTTGTTCAAGGTCGGTCAGCGCGTGGCGGTCAACGCTATCACGCCGTGCTATGCCTGCGACAACTGCCAACGTGGCTTTTCCAGCCAGTGCGGCGGGTTGCTCGGCGGATGGAAGTTCGCCAACGTCAAGGATGGCAGCTTTGCCGAGTTTTTCCACGTTAACAACGCCATCGCTAACCTCGCGCCCATTCCCGATGGCCTGACCGACGAGCAAGCCGCGTATTGCACCGACATGCTCTCCACCGGATTCGTCGGGGCCGAGTTCGCGAACATACCCATGGGCGGCAGCGTCGCGATTTTCTCGCAAGGGCCGGTCGGTTTGATGGCGACGGTCGGCGCTCGTCTCCGTGGCGCGGGTCTGATCATCGGGATTGAGTCAAAGCCCAACCGCATCGCGCTGGCGAAGAAGTACGGCTGCGACGAAGTCGTGGATTTTACCAAGGAAGACTCCGTCGAGGCGATCATGAAACTCACTGGCGGCAAGGGCGTGGATTCGTCGATTGAGGCCCTGGGCTCGGCAAAAACTTTCGCGGCGTGCGTGAATGTCACTCGCCCCGGCGGGACTATTTCCAACACCGGCTACCACGGCGACGGCGAGAGCGTGCCGATCCCACGGCTGGCCTGGGGCGTTGGCATGAGTGACAAAACCATCCGAACTGGTTTGTGCCCCGGCGGCTCGGAGCGAATGGGCCGGCTGATGTGTTTGATTGAAACGAAGCGTGTCGATCCCCTTGCGCTGACAACGCACCGGTTCCAATTCAAGGATATCGAGAAGGGGTTCCGAATGATGCAGACGAAAGAGGACGGGATGATCAAACCGCTGATCTCGTTCGTTTAGTGTCTCGAAAAGAGAGCGTGTTGTCCAAGAACAAGGGTATCGATCATGAAGCTACTTGTTGTAGGTGGAGTGGCCGGCGGTGCTTCCGCAGCCGCTCGTGCACGGCGTTTGTCGGAAGATGCTCAAATCGTTCTATTTGAGCGTGGCCCTGATGTTTCGTTCGCAAACTGCGGCTTGCCCTATTACGTTGGCGGCGAAATCGTTGAGCGCAAGAAACTGCTCGTGACCACGCCAGAGCAGTTACGGACTCGTTTCAAACTCGACGTACGTACTCAATCATCGGTCGAGGCCATCGACCGCAATGCCAAAAAGGTTCGTGTCCGTGAACTCGCTACGGGGCGGGAGTACGAAGAAACCTACGACAAGTTGATTCTCGCACCGGGGGCAGCGCCGCTGCGACCACCAATCCCCGGCATTGACTTGCCGGGAATCTACACCCTGCGAAATCTGCAAGACGTGGATCGCATCAAAGAGCGAGTCGACCAAGGAGCCAAGCAAGTGGTTGTGGTCGGAGCCGGATTCATCGGCCTTGAATTGGTTGAGAACTTCGTCAAGCGTGGCATCGCAATCACGGTGGTCGAGTTGCAAGACCAAGTGTTGCCGCCGTTCGACAAGGAAATGACGACTCCGATTCTTGAAACAATCGTGGCCAGAGGCGTGACCGTGTTGCTGGGGCAGTCGGCGGATGGTTTCGAGACAACATCCGATGGCCTTGTCGTTCGGTTGAAGTCGGGCGAGCGATTGACAGCTCAACTTGTAGTCGTGGGTGTGGGAGTGCGCCCGGAAAACAAACTGGCGGTCGATGCGGGCCTTGACGTCGGGCCTCGTGGCGGCATCCGTGTCAACGAACAGTTGCAAACCAGCGACCCGGACATCTATGCCGTCGGAGATGCCATTGAGGTCAAAGACTCCGTGACGGGCGATCCGACGCAAGTGCCGTTGGCCGGGCCTGCCAACCGTCAGGGCCGGATCGCGGCGGACAATATCCTCGGCCGTACTGTCCGGTACCGGGGAACGCAGGGAACCGCCATCGTCGGCGTGTTCGACAAGACAGCCGCAATGACTGGCGCCTCCGAAAAGACCTTGCGTCGAACCAGTCAGCCCTTTCGCAAAGTCTACGTTCATCCAACAAATCACGCCGGATATTATCCCGGTGCCGAACAGATGACTCTGAAACTTATTTTTGACCCCGAAAATGGTCGGGTGCTGGGCGCTCAAGCCGTGGGCGGAGCCGGCGTGGACAAGCGCATCGACGTGCTGTCCGTGGCGATTCAGGCCGCAATGACGGTGTTCGACTTGGAGGAGATGGAGCTGTGCTACGCACCGCAGTACGGCTCGGCGAAGGACCCGATCAACATGGCGGGTTTTGTCGCCGCTGGGCTACTTCGCGGCGATCATCCTCAAGTCGATGTCGAGACCGTTATGGGCGCCCATGAGGGTCTCCGACCGTTCGTGCTTGATGTGCGGACGCCCCAGGAGTTCGCCACAGGGAGTATTCCGGAGGCCGTGAATATTCCCGTGGACGACCTGCGATCACGCATGGGCGAACTCCCACGTGGCCGGCAAACCGCCGTTTACTGTCAGGTTGGGCAGCGAGGTTATCTCGCGACACGAATTCTACTTCAGGCAGGATTCTCCGCAGTCAACATCGGCGGTGGATTCAAGACTTACAGACTTTTTCGCCCGAATACCAATGGCGTTCGCATTTCGGATGACCTTTCGCGAACCAAAGTCGGATGTGCCCATTGATCGGTCCAATTTCTTCCTCGCACGGTCCGGCACCGATGCCATCCAAGGGGATGCCAGCAAAAAGGCTTCTGCTTGCCGTAACCGGTGCGACCAAAGCTCTTCATTGCGTCAGCAATTGTTAAGTTGGGCCAAGAACATGCATGCGAAAACGCGGATTGAAATCGCTCTTTTGTTGCCCGCGGTGAAGGATGCTCGCGACAGGTGCGTTCAGCGGCTCGGCGACTTGTTGAGGGCGAAAAAAGGAATTGAGGCCGCACACCTTCCGGACATGCAAGACAATGCGACCGGCCAAATCTGCATCCACTATGAGCCGGACCGAATGTCAATCGGAGAAGTTCGAGAATTGGCCCGACGAGCCGGAGCGGAACTTGATAAACGGTTCGGTCATTTGGTGCTTAAATCGGAACCGATGCACGCTCGCCAGACGCGCACGGTCGAGTTACGGGCGAGACAAATCACTGGCGTCCTGGAAGCCGCGGCGTCTCATGCTGGTGTCCTGCGCATCGAGTTTGATCGCCAGACCACCGACGAAGCAGTCATCCGAGCCGGTTTGCGAAGGATCGGCGTGATCATCGTTGAAGAGCCGGAAAAGCCGACGCATGCGGAGCCTGTCGGGAAAGAACACAAGCATGAACATGTCAACGTGATGGGCGCGGGCACGGAACTCATTTTTGCCGTGCTGTGCGGCGGACTGATGCTCATCGGCTGGCTACTGTCGTCATTGACCAGCATCACGCCCTGGGTGCCTTGGAGCCTCTATCTGTGCGCTTACTTTTTCGGCGGCTTTTTCACGGTTCGTGTTGCGATCGCCAGCATCCGTGCCGGCCGTTTTGAAATCGATTTCCTGATGTTGGTGGCCGCCGTTGGAGCCGCCACGTTGGGTGAGTGGGCCGAAGGCGCTTTGCTGCTATTTCTCTTCAGCCTTGGACACTCGCTGGAACATTATGCGATGGGCCGCGCCAAACGGGCGATCGAAGCTCTGGCCAAACTCGCGCCCCAGACCGCGTTGGTTCGTCGCGGTGACACGACCGAAGACGTGCCGGTGGAACAACTTCGGATTGGTGACACGGTGATCGTCAAACCGAACGAACGAATCCCCGCGGACGGTTTTGTGATCAAAGGTGAAGGCAGCATCGATCAGGCACCAATTACCGGCGAAAGCGTGCCGGTGGACAAGCGGTCCGTCGATGATCCGCTGAAGGCCGCTGCAAACCCCGAACGGCTCGATCCGCATTATCGTGCCTTCGCTGGCACCATCAATGGAAGCGGTGCTCTGGAGATTCAAGTCACAAAGCTTGCCAGTGAATCCACACTGGCCCGTGTGATCCAAATGGTGAGCGAAGCTGAGACGCAAAAGTCCCCCACGCAACGATTCACCGACAAGTTTGAGCGTTATTTCGTTCCCGCTGTGTTGGCGATCGTCGCCTCGTTGATGTTCGCTTGGGTTGTGATCGACGAACCATTCAGCACGTCGTTCTATCGGGCGATGGCGGTGTTGGTTGCGGCTAGTCCTTGCGCCCTGGCAATCTCGACCCCCAGCGCGGTCTTAAGCGGCGTCGCTCGCGCGGCCCGCGGCGGAGTCCTCTTCAAAGGCGGCGGGCCACTGGAGAACCTCGGAAGCCTTGGCGCAATCGCCTTCGACAAGACCGGCACGTTGACCGAAGGCAAGCCACGACTGACCGACGTGATCAGTTCCGCCGGTGTGGCCGAAGACGAATTATTACGCGTGGCGGTGGCCGTGGAAAGTCTGAGCGACCATCCGCTGGCCTCAGCAGTGGTGCGGGGCGGCCACGAGCGACTCAAGAACAATTCCGTCTTACAAGCTCAAGACGTGCAAAGCATCACCGGCCGTGGTGTCCAAGCCACCGTGGACGGTCAACCGGTTTACATCGGCAAAGTGAGCCTTTTCGCCGAAGTGGGAGGCGCGCCGGTATCGGATGCGTTGCGCGCGTCCGTCGATACGCTGAAAGCCAGCGGACGCACGACGATGATTGTCCGGCGCGGCGACACTTATCTCGGTGTGTTGGGCCTGATGGATACGCCGCGAGTAGCTGCCAAGAACGCGATTGCCCGCTTGAGGGCGCTTGGCATCCGGCGCATGGTCATGCTGTCGGGTGACAATCAGCAGGTCGCCAGCGCGGTCGCCAAGGCGGTCGGTCTCGACGAAGCACTAGGTGACTTGATGCCCAACGACAAAGTTTTGGCGATCAAGAAACTCAGCGCAGAAGTCGGCGTGGCAATGGTGGGCGACGGCGTGAATGATGCTCCCGCAATGGCGAACGCTACCGTTGGCATCGCAATGGGCGCGGCTGGCTCCGACGTTGCACTCGAAACCGCCGATGTGGCGTTGATGGCAGACGACTTGAATCACCTCCCTTTCGCCGTCGGCCTGAGTCGGCAAACGAGCCGCATTATTCGCCAGAATCTCTGGATTAGCCTCGGCATGGTCGCCGTCCTTGTTCCCGCGACCGTACTCGGACTGCGATTGGGCCCTGCCGTCTTGCTCCATGAAGGTTCGACGCTCATAGTCGTTCTCAATGCCCTCCGCCTCCTGGCATATCGAGCCAAGTGACCTAGGGACCGAACACCCATAACTGCTATTTACAATCGAGGAACACACGTCCATTGCTACCCCAATTCCCTCACCGGTCATGCCAACCCTACAGTCGTTTTGCGCGCTCCGGTCCGACACGCCGCTTGTCGATGTGACCGGAGCAGGTTGCGCCCCCTAGTAAACGTGCGGCAGAGGATCAGTTTGCAACTTAGCAGCGAGGAGTGCCGAACGCTCAGGCTCCTCATGAACGACCCGTGCTTGGCCTTTCAACGGTACGTAGACTGAACCTTCATGCCTGATTTGACTCGCATTCTCGAAGCCGCCCAATTGCTGGGCATCGCTCAGTCGGGCAAGTAGTTTGTCTTTTTTGTGTTCGGCCCACTACAATTCCGTGAAAGACTTTCGCGCAAGCTGGTAATACACGGAGGCTCGCCGGTCCATCCAACGAGGAAGTGTCACATGGTCCGAAAACAGTTCAAATCCTTTCGAGTCCGTCCGCGATTTCGCCTCAACATGTTGCGACTCGAAGACCGGCTCACACCGAGCGGGGGCGCACTCCTCAATACGCCGGTGATGGGCCCAATCCAAACGGTCCCGGTGGCCTTCGATGCGGCCGGGCACGCCTTGCCGGGCAATAGCTCTCGCTTCGGCGACTCGCTGTTGCGAGCGTACAACGACGCGGCCGCCGCCCGAGCACAGAATCCACGACTGATCTACGACGCCGACGGGGCCGTCCTGATTCGCATCACGGCCGTCAACATCCCGGCGCTCGAAGGGCAACTTGCGGCGTCGGGCTTCCGCGTCACCGGGTCGGTGCCGGAGTCGCATCTGATCGAAGGGTTCCTGCCACTCGATCGCCTGCCCACTATCGAGCATCTGGCCGATCAGGGAATGATGGGCGCGTTCGCGATCCCCAGGCCGATCCCCGATGTCGGACTGGTCACCAGCGAAGCCGACTGGGCGATGGAGGCCGACCGCGAACGAGTTCAGCCCGTCACCGGCGGCTTCACCGGCAGCGGCATCCGCGTCGGCGTGATGAGCAATAGCTTCGCCACTCGAGTCGGCCCGATCACGACGGCCGCCCAGGATGTCGCGAATAACGATCTGCCGGCCGGGATCGTCGTGCAGAAAGAGGGCGGCGCGGGGGCGAGCGACGAGGGTCGCGGGATGATGCAGCTCATCCACGATCTCGCGACGGGGGCCAGCATGACGTTCGCCTCGGCGAGCTTCGGCGAGGCCAACTATGCGACGCAGATCAAGAACCTGGCCGACCCCGCGATCGGTAACTGCGACGTGCTCGTCGACGACGTCCCCTACCAGACCGAGCCCATGTACCAGCACGGCCTCATCGCACAGGCCGTCGACTTCGTAGTCACGACCCACGACGTGCCCTACTTCGCCTCGGCGGGCAACCGCGGCGGCAACGGCTTCGAGGATACCGCACCGAACTTCGCCGCCGACCCGCTGTTCGCCAGCACCCTGGACTTCCTAGATGGTGCCGGCGTCGACACCCGCCAGCGGATCACCCTCGCGCTGGGTGCCAGCCTGAGCATCGCGCTGCAATGGGACGACCCGTGGTTCACCGCGGCCGGCGTCGACACCGACCTGCATCTGCGGCTCATTCGCGTCGATACCGGCGCGCTCGTCGCGTCCTCGACCGACAATGCGATCGCGCTCCAGACGCCCATTGAGATTCTCGATTTCAACAATGGGACGGGGCAGACGTTCTTCGATCTGATCATCCAGAAAGCCGCCGGCCCGGTGCCGGGCCGCGTGAAGTACGTCGAGTGGGGGTCCAGCAACATGGCCGAGTTCGGGCCGAACGGCTCGACGGTCAACGGTCACTCGGCGATCAGCAACGCGGCGGGGGTCGGGGCGCTGCCGTGGTTCGATCAGGCCGTGCCCGAAACGTCCAGCTCCGATGGCGGCAACGAGACGCTGTTCACCCCGGCAGGTGCCAAGCTTGGTGCACCGGTCGATGAGCCCGGCCCGCGGTTCGCCGCGCTCGATGGCACGAACACGACCTTCTTCGGCTCCGACAACGGCGACGCCGACACCAATCCGAACTTCTTCGGCACCTCGGCCAGCGCCCCGCACGCCGCCGCCGTCGCCGCCCTGATGCTCGACAAGGACCCGACGCTCGGCGCGTTCGACATCTATCAGATTCTGGAGAACACGGCCGATGATACCGTCGGCGGCACCGGCTTCGGCGGCAAGACCGGGGCCGGCCTGATCAATGCGTACGATGCCGTCGTCGGCGTCACGACCTCGCGCGAGACCAATTTCTCCGATGGCTTCGAGGGCGGGTTCCTCGACCGGCACTGGGAGACGCATTCGACCGGCTCCGGGCGCATCGAGGTAACGACGGACAACGGCCCGGCGGTCGGCACATTTCACGTAACAATGGACGCCGACTTCGACAACTTCAATTCGCGGAACGAGCTGATCCTGCACGCGAACCTCGCCAACGTGAAGAACGCCGTGCTGAGCTTCCGGGAGAAGGAGTTCGGCGACGAAGACAACGCCATGCCCGCAACCTTTGCCGGATCGGGCAACTTCGATGGCGTGGCACTCTCCGTCGACGGCACGAACTGGTTTACCCTGGTCAGCCTGACCGGGACGAACTCGACAGCGGTCTATCAAACGTACACCTTCAATCTCAACAAATTCGCCACGGACAACGGGATCACGCTCAACACCAACACTCGCATCAAGTTCCAACAGTTCGACAATTTCGGCATCGCGACGGATGGCATCGCCTTCGACGCCATCACGATCACCCGCAGCGGCACGATCAGCGGCATCAGCTACAACGATACCAATCTCAACGCCGTGCAGGACGGTGCCGAGGCGGGTCGACCCGATCAGATCGTCTACGTCGATGCCAATTCGAACAACCGCTTCGACTACGGCAATGCCGTGACCTTCGCCGCGTCGCAACTGCCGGTCGCGATCCCCGACGTGGCCACCGTGCGGGTGCCGCTGGTCATTGCTGGAATCGGCGGGACGATCGGCGATGTGGACGTTTCCCTGGACATCACCCACACGTTCGACAACGATCTCGACATCGTGCTGATCTCGCCGGGTGGCACGCGGGTGACGCTCTCGACGGACAACGGCGGTTCCGGCGACAACTATACCGGCACGACCTTCGACGATGAGGCGGCCACGCTCATCAGCGCCGGAGTCGCCCCCTTCTTCGGTCGGTTTCGGCCGGAGAGCCCGTTGAGCAAACTCAATGGGCTGGCCTTCACCGGCACCTGGTACCTGGAGATCACGGACGACCTGGGAGGCGATGTCGGCAAGCTCAATTCCTGGTCGCTGACCCTCGGCCGAGATTTCGATTCGACGGACGTGCCAACCGCGATCACCGACCTCAAAACCGTGACCTCGGACATCGTCATCACCCCGGGGTTCCTGGCGGGGAACATCACCGACATCGATGTCACGCTCGACATCACCCATCCGTTTACCACCGACCTCGATATCTTCTTGACCGGGCCCGGCGGCACGAAAGTCGAGCTGACGACCGACAACGGCGGCAACAATCCCAACTACACCAACACGACCTTCGACGACGACGCGGCCGTCGCAATTACCGCCGGCACGGCCCCATTCACCGGCCGGTTCCGACCGGAGGGATCGCTCTCGGCCTTCAACGGCATGTCGCCCAACACTACCTGGACGCTGACGATTACCGACGATCTGTTGGGAGGGGCCGGCACGCTGAACTCATGGTCGCTGACCATCGGCCGTGACTTCAAAGACGACGACGTGCCGATTCCGATCGTCGATGTCGGCACCATTACAACGACGCTCCCCGTACAGGGATTGACGGGCTCGATTCAGGACCTGACCGTGGGGTTGGACCTGCTGCACACGTTCAATGCCGACTTGGATGTCTTCCTGACCAGTCCTGGCGGGACCAAGGTCACGCTGTTCACCGATGTCGGCGGTGGTAGCGACGATTTCACCGGCACGTTCCTCGACGACGCCGCGGCCGTCCCCGTTACCGCCGGACTGGGGCCGTTCACGGGCACATTCCGGCCCGAGGGACTGCTCAGTGCGTTCGACGGTGAGGATCCCAACGGCACCTGGACGCTCACCGTCACCGACGATGTGGCTCTGGAGACCGGGGAGGTGATCGACTGGTCGATCAACGTGAGGACGGCTGCAAAGGCGAGCAACGTTGCCCCGATCGCGATCGCTGATCGGGCGACGACCTTTTCCGCAGTGTCGTTCAGCGGCGTGACGGGCACGATCAACGACCTCAACGTGACGCTGGACATCACCCACACCTTTAACGCCGACGTGGATATTTACTTGCTCTCGCCCGGCGGCGTGCGGGTGGAACTGGCCACCGACGTCGGTGGCAGCGGCGATAACTTCTCCAATACTACGTTCGACGACGAGGCGACCACCGCCATCGTCAGCGGCGCGGTCCCGTTCACCGGCTCCTTCTCGCCGGAGGGCGAGCTGTCCCTGTTCGATGGGCTCATTCCGAATGGCACCTGGTTCCTCGAGATCACCGACGATCTCGGCGGTTTCGCCGGCACGCTCAATTCCTGGTCGATCACGTTGACCACCGGCGAGCTATTCGCGG
>JANLTA010000618.1:0-1662 GCA_031362705.1 Gemmataceae bacterium
TCGTTCGGCTCGCCGACGGTAACCAAGGACGGCGTGACGGTTGCCAAGGAAATCGAACTCGAAGACAAGTACGAGAACATGGGCGCTCGCATGGTCCGCGAAGTCGCCAGCAAGACTTCTGACACGGCCGGCGATGGCACGACCACCGCTACCGTGTTGGCCGAAGCAATTTACAACGAAGGACTCAAGGCCGTCGTGGCCGGCACCAACCCGATGATGATGAAGCGCGGCATGGAACGAGCCGTTGAGAAGATTGTTGACAAGTTGCACGCGATGAAGATTGACGTGAAGTCCAAGAAGGACATGCAGAACGTCGCCGCCATCGCCGCCAATAATGACGAAGAAATCGGCACCATCATCGCCGACGCCTTTGACAAAGTCGGCAAAGACGGCGTGATCACCGTGGAAGAAGGCAAGACGCTCGGCACCACGCACGAATTCGTCGAAGGCATGCAGTTCGATCGCGGCTACAGCAGCCCGTACTTCGTGACCGATCCGCAGAAGATGGAATGCGAACTCGAAGACCCGTACATCCTCATCTACGAAAAGAAGATCTCCAACAATAAAGACTTGGTTCCCGTGCTGGAAAAGGTGCTGAACACCGGCAAGCCGATCCTCATCCTCTGCGAAGAGGTGGATGGCGAAGCGTTGGCGACTCTCGTTGTCAACAAGATTCGTGGCACCTTCAAGTGCGCCGCCATCAAAGCACCTGGTTACGGCGACCGCCGCAAAGCCATGCTCGAAGACATTGCCATCCTCACCGGCGGCAAGGCGATCTTCGAAGACCTCGGCATCCAACTTGAGAACGTGAGCCTGAAGGATTTGGGCCGGGCCAAGAAAGTCAAGATCGACAAAGACAACACCACGATCATTGAAGGTGCCGGCAAGCGCGATGATATCAAGGGCCGCGTGGCGTTGATTCAGAACGAACTCAACAAGTGTACCAGCGACTACGACAAGGAAAAGCTCAGCGAGCGCATCGCCAAGCTGTCCGGCGGCGTCGCCAAGGTGAACGTCGGCGGTGCGACCGAAAGCGAAGTGAAGGAGCGCAAAGCCCGCGTGGAAGATGCCATGCACGCCACCCGGGCGGCCATTCAGGAAGGCATTCTCCCCGGCGGCGGCGTTGCCCTGCTCCGCGCCAGCGAAGGCCTCAAGGCGAAAGACCTGGATCACGACGAGGAGATCGGCTTCAACATCATCGTGCGGGCCTGCAAGGCCCCGATCAAGCAGATCGTGGACAACGCCGGCGAGGATGGCAACATCGTCGCCGCCAAGGTGATCGAGAGCAAGGACGTCAACTACGGCTTCAACGCTCGTGAATCCAAGTACTGCGACATGATCAGGGAAGGCATCATCGACCCGACGAAGGTCGTGCGGAACGCGCTGCAAAACGCCGCCAGCGTATCGTCACTGCTCCTGACAAGCGATTGCCTGGTCGCCGACATGCCCGAAGGCGACAAAGCCCCCGCCAGCGGCGGTGGCGAAGACATGTACTAAGTCTTAGTCCGCAAAAAAAATAACATGCCGGCTTGATTGGTTGGGTGCGCTAACGCCTCAGTCAGATCAAGCCGGTGTCGTTTTGCGCGGTTATCGTCGTATTCGCCACCCTGATAGAGAGTGGTTAGGAGAGGGCGATTTACTCCACCGACAATCGCGGCGGCA
>JANLTA010000635.1:0-1619 GCA_031362705.1 Gemmataceae bacterium
ATCCTGGCCGCGAAGTGATTCAACAGCGCGAGACCAAGGCAGATGCCGAGGTCGATGAACTGGCCCGCGCGAAAGCTCATGCCGCTCCGGGCCAGGCTCGCGAAGTCTGGAACAATCCGGTGCTGTGGCGGGAAATCTGCACGCGGGCCTATGGCCGTCGCGCGTTTCTGATCAAGATTGTGTACGGTATCGTTATTGGCCTGATCATCTATTCGGCGATGACAGGGTTTGGCAATCAGCGCGTGGCGTTTCAAGCCGCGTATGGACTATTGCCTGTGGCATTCCTGAGCTTCCTGCTCATTTCCGCCCAGGCTGTGACTTCGGTGACAACCGAACGCGATCTCGGTGCGTTGGATTTGTTACTTGTTACCGATTTGTCGCCTGGCGAGTTCATCTTTGGCAAATTGTGTGGGATCGCATTGAACGTGAAGGAGTTTATCTTGCCGCCGCTAATCCTGGCATGTGTCTATGCTGGCATGGGTTGGCTGGCCAGCGCGCCTGAAGGTTCACCGGAACAAGCGGTCGGCATGAACATTGAATCGCTGGTTGCGGTGTTTCTGAGCATTACGCTGTTGCTGGCTTTCGTGTTGATCTTTGGCGTGTTCATCGCTTTGCGCGTCGCGCATAGCCGTGGCGCGATTCTGCAGACGCTTGGCACGGTGTTCTTTCTCACGATTGGCACCTGCATCTGCATCTACCTGATCGTCATCAACGGCGGCACGTTCGAATATCAGTTTCTGAGTTTCGCTTTGTTTCTCATTGCCGGCATAGGCGGATTGTTGTGGGTACTGAGTGGTGAATTGCCGTCACAGGCGTTGACCTTGGCCAGCATCCTTTTGCCGCTCGCCGTCTTCTACGTCGTGACCAACGTGCTCGTTGGAAAGCCCGGTTCAATGGAATCGGCACCGCCACTGATTCCGCTAGGCGTGATCGTCATTTCATTTGGCTTGGCCATATTTGCGATGCTGGTGCCGCTGCTCAGCGAGTTTGATGTGGCATTGGGTCGGACAAGGGCGGCGGAGTAGCAGCGATTCTTGCGCACAGAACCAGGTCGCGATCCGCCTATTTGGCCGGCAACTTCTCGTCGATGACCCGCAACAATTCGTCCGGGGAGATCCGGGTGTAGACTGCGTCGGGTCGAAATACCCAGCGCACTACGCCATGACGATCGACCAGAAATGTCGTGGGTGTGTCGGTGTCGCCGCCATCTGGAGCCGACTGTTTGTGCAGCAATTCAAGTGCGTTCGTTAGCCCGCGTTCTTTATCGGCCAAGACAATCAAATGCGGTTTTTCCGATTGCGTCTTCTTGGCGTCTTCAACGCCCTCCAACGAAGCGGCCACGATTCGGGTGTTGCGCTTGGCGAACTCCTCAGCGTGTTTTTCGAGCTGAACCAGCTCGATCATGCAATAGCCTCACCATCGGCCTCGAAAAAAGACCATCACGGTATGCCGTTCGCCCTTCAGGTCTTCATGGGTAAACGCTTTACCGTCGGCATTCAATGTTGCAAACGCGGGGAATCGCTGACCAACGATGGCCGGCCCGTTGTATGTGGGCAGCCGGAGCAACAACATGAAGGCCCACGTTGCCCCGGCTAGTAACACAACGAACAGCACCGTCA
>JANLTA010000675.1:0-1918 GCA_031362705.1 Gemmataceae bacterium
CGGATGAAATCAAGGATCCACAAGTCCTCGACATGTGGCTCGACGTGAATGGCAAGCGCATGCAGTCGGGCAACACGCGCACCATGATCTTCAACTGCGCGCAGATCGTCTCGCACGTCAGCCATTACATGACGCTGATGCCGGGCGACATCATCTGCACCGGCACGCCGCCGGGCGTCGGCCTCGGCGTCAAGCCGAACCCGGTGTTCCTGAAGCCGGGCGACGTGATGACGCTGGGAATCCGCGGCCTGGGCGAGCAAAAACAGAAAGTTGTTGCCTACAGCGATTAGTAAGGGGTTCCGTCTTTCCTGCTGTATTTCCACTTGCCGTCCGAACCAAATACGGCAAGGACATCGTCGTCCGGGTAGCTCACCGAATCCCCGGCGCTGCGATCGCCCACTTCGAGAAACACGACATCCTGCTTCGTGCGATTGACGAGGTAGTGCGCGTTGCCCGTGCCGGCCTTGAATCCGGCGCACATTCCTGGCTTGAGCAGCATCTCGCCTGCGTCGGTGATAAGCGTTGCCTCGCCTTCGAGGATATAGACGAACTCATCCTGCTTACCATGCGCATGACGCAACGCCGATTGCCCGCCCGGCGCGAGTCGCGTCAGGTTCACGCCGAAGTTGGTCAACCCGAAGAGATCGCCAAGCACCCGCTTGTCGCGTCCCGGTGCCACTTTGGCCACCATCGCCGGAGGAAAGGGTGGTGCAGTCGGTTTGGCTCTTGGCGCAGCGTTCGCAGCGATTGCAGCCGCAGGAAATTTTGATTGAGCCATGTTTATCTTCGCCACCAGGTGAGGGACTTGCGAGAGTCGTCCCAATAGAAGTGAAACGAATCGCAGGCATCGTCCGCCATCGAAAGGGCCGAGCACCCCTTGACCTGCCTGCATCCCGGCAAGGGGCCGTCTTCGGTCCTGCATTTCATCGGGGAAGCGCTTAGCTTTACCGGCGTTGCGCAAAACGATCCCTGGTCGTCTTTTGCCACCCCGAACCGCATGGCCAGAATCTTCCGGTCTATTGGAGATTTCGACCCGAGCACGACCCCAAGCCAGACCGCCCCTTTCTCGTAGCCAACAAAGGGCGTATCGGCCATGCCGTCGCAGCTGACGTCTGCCACCACTCTGGTATTTGCATCCCAATTTGCACTGAAGCCCGAATTTCTCAGGTCGTTCAACGCATCGGGCGCAGCGGTCTGAGCGCTCGCGGTTGCCGCGATGGACATGCCAAGTGCGAGCAACAGGCGTGCCACGGAAATTTCTAATACGTCATGCACGCGGCATTCAGGATGCCGGCAGACATCGATATCGCGCCGAGGACGATACCGGTGGCGATCTGGCCTTCCGGTATCCGGCGGGAGACGTTCAGGAGGGAATAGCGCACCGCGACGTAGACGAGCAGCTGCACGCTGCCGGCAATCACGGCCCAGAGCATCATGTCCCAGGGGTGCACGGCCTGGAAGATCGAAGCAGCGAGCGGGAAGGTGAAGCCAAGTACTGATCCAGAGAGGCTCAGCGCCGCGGCGATATTGCCGTCCTTGATCAGCTTGAGCTCGTTGTACGGCGTGACCCAGAGGTAGACGATCACGTAGATGTAGATGAAGGCGATCGCGAGGCCGGCGTAGATGAGGAATTCGTCGAAGCCGGAGAGCGAGAATTTCACGAAGTCCATGGTCAGCACCTCAGGTGAAGTAGTGGGGCACGAAACGGCTTGAATTGCGGGTGATCGGCGAATCGTCTTCGCGGATGCCGATGCCGGCGGGCTGGTCGCCGACGATCCAGGAGCCGATTACCGGGTAGCGGCCGTCGAACGCGGGTAGCGGCGCGACGCCCTGGTAGACGAAACCTTCCTCGCCGTAGCCGCCTGACTGCTCGCACACCACGCCACGGCTGCGGATGGTGACGTTGGCGCCTTCGCGC
>JANLTA010000693.1:0-6776 GCA_031362705.1 Gemmataceae bacterium
TCGCGAAGGAGACCGCGACATGACGACGACCGCCAGGCAGGCCGCCATGCAGGCGATTGCCACCGCGCACCACGATTTGCAGAACGTATCGTTCAAAGAACAACGCATCATCGACACGTTCGGCGAAAACGTCTTCAGCGAGTCCGTGCAGCGTGAGATGTTGCCCAAACCGATCGCCCGCGCCTTGCAAAAGACCATCCGTCTCGGCGAGACGCTCGATCCGCACATTGCCGACGCCGTGGCCAATGCGATGAAGGATTGGGCGTTGTCCAAAGGTGCGACGCACTTCACGCACCTTTTTCAACCGATGACCGGGTTGACCGCGGAAAAGCACGATAGCTTCGTCACGCCGACCGGCGACGGCCGGGCCATCGCCGAGTTCTCCGGCAAAGAGCTTGTGCGCGGCGAGCCGGACGCCAGTTCGTTCCCTTCCGGCGGCATCCGCGCCACATTTGAAGCGCGTGGTTACACCGCATGGGATCCCACCAGCCCCGCTTTTATCTTCGAGAGTCCAAACGGCTCAACGCTCGTTATTCCCACGGCCTTCGTCAGTTGGACCGGTGAAGCGCTCGACACCAAGACGCCGTTGTTGCGATCGATGGAGGCATTGTCCAAGCAAGCGATGCGTATCCTGCACCTATTTGGCAAAACTGATGTCAAGAAGGTCTTCGCCACGGTGGGTCCAGAACAAGAGTATTTCCTGATCGACAAGAACTTCTACTACGCCCGGCCCGATCTCATCGCCGCCGGTCGGACGCTGTTTGGCACCACTCCGCCCAAAGGGCAGGAGATGGAGGACCAGTATTTCGGCTCGATTCCCGAGCGAGTCCTGGCCTATATGGCGGATTGCGAAGCCCAACTATTCAAACTCGGCGTGCCCATTAAGACCCGACACAACGAGGTCGCTCCAAGCCAATACGAAGTCGCGCCGACGTTCGAGGATGCCAACCTCGTTACCGACCATCAGATGCTCACGATGGAAGTGTTGCGCCGCACCGCGCCAAAATACAGTTTGGCGTGTTTGTTCCATGAGAAGCCCTTTGCCGGCATCAACGGCACTGGCAAGCACAACAACTGGTCGATGGCCACCGATGCCGGTGAGAACCTGCTCAACCCCGGCGAGACGCCGCACGATAATGCCCAGTTTCTCGTCTTCTGTGTTGCCGTCATTCGCGCGGTCGCCAAGTATTCGGAGTTGTTGCGCGTGTCCGTTGCACATGCCGGGAACGATCATCGGCTCGGCGCCAACGAAGCTCCGCCGGCCATCGTGTCAATCTTTCTCGGCGAGCAACTCGAAGACATCATCAATCAGATCGAAGCCGGCACAGCCAAGTCGACCAAGGCCGGCGGCCTGATGGAAATCGGCGTCGGTGTGCTGCCCAAATTGCCCAAAGATGCCGGCGACCGCAACCGCACCAGCCCTTTCGCTTTCACCGGCAACAAGTTCGAGTTCCGCGCCGTCGGCGGCTCACAATCCATCGCCGGGCCGAACACGATTCTTAACACGATCGTTGCCGAGTCGTTGGACTTCATGGCAACCGCATTGGACGGTGCCATCGGTCAGGGTCAAGACCTCCACCGAGCGATCCAGGATCTGCTACCCGGCATTATCCGCGAATCCAAGAAGGTAATCTTCCACGGCGACGGCTACTCGGCCGAGTGGCACGCGGAGGCCAAGCGTCGCGGTCTGCCCAATTGTAAAAACACCGTCGATGCCCTGCCTGTGCTTCTGCGCCCCGAGACGACCGCGCTGTTCCGCAAGTACAGCGTCTTCAGCGAGCGCGAGTTGCAGAGCCGGTACACCATCCTGTGCGAAAACTACATCAAGACCATCACCGTTGAGGCGCGCCTTACGGCGATGATGGCCAAGACTATGATCCTGCCAGCGGCGTTGCGGTATCAATTGGAAGTTGCCAGTGCCGTTACAGCCACCCGCGCTGCCGGTGTCGATAACACGCCGCAACAGGAGATGTTGAAGTCGCTGACGATCATGATGAACGAGTTTCAGCGTGCCACCGCCGATCTGGAACATGCCTTGGCGCACCAGGCGAGCGGCGAGCTATTGGACCACGCCAAACACTCGCGCGACAAAGTCGTGCCGGCAATGAATGCCGTCCGCGTCCTCAGCGACCGGCTGGAAACGATCATAGCCGACGACCTGTGGCCGCTGCCGACGTATCGGGAAATGCTGTTTATCAAGTAGTTTTTCGCACTCCCGCCGTTCTCTTTGCATCCGGTCTCACCTTGACCTAGACTTGGGACAACATTTGGACCCCGGCGTCGGTGCGCCCGTGCCGTTGTCAGGGTTCCCCCACAATGTGGTTCGGCAATGAACACTCAGCAATTTCCTCCACTGATCAACGCGACGGAGCCACCGGCCACTGACGACGACCTGCCGATCACCGTGCCGATCCGCATGGTGACGCGGGCCGCCGGCACGATGGAGATGCGCGTCGTGGCCGATCGCCGCGCACCCAACGACGTGGCGGCTGATGCCCAGATTCTCAACACGCCGATCGCACACATTGCCAATCGAGCCACATTGGCCGTGGCGTTGGCAGAATCGCGCCTGCTCGCTGGCGCATGTGACAATACGGATGGCGACACGGCCGAAGACCTGGTCCAGCCGGGCGTCCGTCCACGATTGCGTGTTGTTCGTGGCCGAAAACTCAATGCCGAATACGCGATTAACGACGGCCCGAACTTCATCGGCCGCCGCGATGATCATCCCATCGCCATTGACCTGGAAGACCAGGAGCCTGCCGAACGCATTTGGACCAGTCGCAAACATGCCGTGCTTCACTTCGTTGATGGATCGCTGGAAATCGAAGACTTGAACTCATTGAACGGCACCTTCGTGAATCGCATCCGCCTCGCGCCAGGTGATCGACGGTCGCTGAACATTAACGACATCGTTCAGGTCGGCACGATTCAGTTGCGCGTGGTTGCTTGACCCCTCACGCACAGGTAAGGCCAATGTCCGCCGTCCTCACCCTTGATTTTCCCCGGCCGGCAATCGACACGGTGCCGCTATTGGCCGGACGGTATCAACTTGACCGACTCGTATCGAATCGTTGCGGCTTGGCGCGTTACCTGGCGAAAGACCGCTCCACCAAGTTTGCACCCTACGTGCAGTTGATCCGCGAGCAGCAGCCTGTCGGGGGTGACCCGCCGTTGCCCGGTGATGGCTCCATCTGGCCCAGCCTCGCCTGGGAGGAACGCCTGCGCTCCAAATGCAAGCACATGGGTTTACCGCGAGTGCTCGGTCGGTTTCAGGATGGCGACTATGCCTATCTGGCATTGGAATTGCCCAAGGGAGTGAATCTCTGGGATGCCTGGGACGATGCCGACTGGCCGACTGCCGAAAAATTTGGCTGGCTCATTCAACTCGCTGACTTGTTGCAAGTGCTGCATGCCGCCGGGGCCATTCTCGAAGAATTGCGACCCGATCAGGTCCTGCTGACACCCGCCGGCCAAGTCGTTCTCACTGATACCGGAAACTTGTTGCCGTTGCCGCTCCCGCGCGATGTACCGCTGATACCGACTTGTTGCACGCCACCGGAACTAACCACCGGGGCGTGGATCGACGCTCGTTCCGATCTCTTTTGTTTTGGGTCACTGGTTTACTCATTGCTGCTTGGTCGCGAGCTTTCGGATCTTGATTTTCATTCGCCGGGCGTGCCCAAGTCGTACATCGAGCGCTTTCCCGCCGCCCATCCGCTTCTGGGCCGTTTGCTCAGCAAGACATTCGTTGCCGATGTGAATCGCCGTTTCCCGACCTCCGATGCCGTTGCCACTGATCCCACCGGGTTCGGCGAACTCATCGCATTATTGGAACAATGCCAGCGTTCACTCGGCCGTGTCCGCTTGGAAACGGCGTCGTGGTCAACCACGGGCATGGTCCGCAGCGGCAATGAAGATGCGTTTGCCGTGCTGCAGACATCGGTCGGTCGCCAAGACGAACTGGAAGATTACGCCCTGGTCCTGGTTGCCGACGGCATGGGCGGCAGCGAAGCTGGCGAAGTGGCTGCGGCTCTTGCTGTGAAGTCGCTCTATGAAACCCTGGCATCCGAAGCGCCGTTCGCCCGCGTCGCCGACCACGGCGATGTGACCCCACCGACCATTTGCCGCGAACAATATCGCAACCGCGTGACGGAGGCTCTCAAGGAAGCTAATCGCAGCGTGTACGTGGCATCACGGCAAGGCATCGGCCGCCGAGGCATGGGTTGCACCGCTGAAGTCATCTTCAGCGACGGCCGACACCTCGTCGTTGGCCACGTCGGCGATAGCCGGACCTATCGCTTGTCACGCGGCAAGCTCACTCAACTGACCCGCGATCAGACCTACGTGAACCGCCTGGTCGAAGCCGGCGAAATCACAGCGGAAGAGGCGGAGACACACCCGCGTCGAGCGGAACTGCAACAAGCCATCGGCGGCTGGACCGAAATCGAACCACAAGTCGCCGACGTGCCATTGGAGCCGGGCGACTGGGTACTGGTCTGTAGCGACGGTCTTTCCAACCAAATCAAACCCGCAATCATCCAAGCCATCCTGGAACGAGCCACCTCCGCCGAATCCGCCGCCCGCCACCTGGTCAACCTGGCCAACCTTTACGGCGCGGGCGACAACGTCACTGCCGTGGTCATGCACGCGGTGTAACATGTCCGCAGTCGCCGTGAGTTTCAAATAACGCTACCATTTGTCGCACGCTCCGGGTAAACTGAACGAGATGACGACAACCCAAGCGAAACCGACCAATGGCTTTCTGCCCGGCATCGCCGAACACATCGTAATAACGCCCGGCGTTTGCGGCGGCAAGCCGCGAATTGATGGACATCGTATCAAAGTCCAGCACGTCGCGGTTTGGCATGAGCGCATGGGGCTAAGCGCCGACGCCATCGTCCAGGACCACCCCGAGCTTTCGCTGGCCGACGTCTACGCGGCACTGACATATTACTTCGACCATCGGGAAGAAATCGACCGCGATATCAGCAACGATCGGGAGTTCGCCGACCAGTTGCAGGAACGTACGCCATCACTTCTCAGCCCTACGCGAAAACGTGATGCCGCAAACAATCCGTTACCATCTTGACGAACATGTATCGACAGCCCTCGCGGATGCGCTCCGTCGTCGCGGCATCGACGTGACTCGCGCGCCGGAGACCGGCCTTATGGAAGCACCCGACGCTGAACATGTCGCGTTCGCACTGCGTGAGGGCCGGGTTATTTTCACGCAAGATGACGACTACCTCGCGCTCCATGCCGCTGGAATCAAACACGCTGGCATTGTTTACTGCCATCAGGAGTCGCGAACGCTTCGCGAGATTATTGCGAGTTTAACGTTACTTTGGCAGATGTACGACGCGGATGAATTGAAGGGGCGGCTGGAGTTTATCTGACCCAGGAGACGTGGCGCAAGTTCCCCGACTACCAAGCGTTAATTTGGCAGTCCGGCACTTCCGTGGAAGCGAATAGCCGGCAGGAGGGACATCATGTTACGCACCGCCATTTATTCCGCCCTTGCCGTATTCGGTCTGGGAATCGCAGCCCCGGCTTTGAACGCCCAAGTGAGGGCATTCCCCAGCATTCAACCGGGATACCAGCCAAACTTCCAGTATCAGTACGGCTACGGCATCTACCCGAGTTACTACTACTCCGGGCAGAATCCCGGCCAGGTCGTGACCCCGCAAGTTCGGGCTTACGTTGTTGAGTACCGCCGGCCCGATTGGCATTTTTGGCAAACGTTCCGGCGGACATTCAGCGCCAACGAAGCGCAGTTGTACACCAACTACCTGCGAAGCCTCGGCTTCCAGGCGCGCGTCCACATTCACTCGCTGTAATTGCCTTTTGAACTTGGCGGTGCCAATGCGCCGCCATGTTAATTTGACGCTCACCCTTCCAATTCTGAATCGCGTAAATCGGTGACGAACATGTGCCCCGGCGCGTGCGTAATGGCGAACGCCGGCTTTGCTGCCATCAATGCCGCTTGCGGAGTCACGCCACACGCCCAGAAGACCGGAATCTCTCCAGCCCGGAGATCGACAGGATCGCCGTAGTCGGGTTTGGCGATGTCGCGGATGCCAATGGCGGCAGGATCGCCGAAATACACAGGCACGCCGTGGGCACGCGGGAAGCGCGAACACACCTGCGTGGCCGTCACCGTTTGAGCCGGCGTTAAAGGGCGCATGGATACGACGAGCGGACCATGAAAAACACCAGCCGGCCGGCATGGAATGTTCGTTCGATACATCGGCACGTTGCGGCCTTGCTTGATGTGCCGCACTGGCACGCCGGCCGCGATCAGCGCCGACTCGAATGTAAACGAACAACCCAGTAGGAAACCGACCAAGTCGTCACGCCACTGGCTTGTGGCATTCGTCGGTTCACCGATAAGCTCACCGTTTTCCCAAATGCGATACCGCGGCAAATCCGTTCGCAAGTCGGCCGTCGGCGCGACCTCTCGTGGCACCGGGTCGCCCGGCTCCGTCACGTCCAACAGCGGACATGGCCTCGGGTTGCGTTGGCAGAACAGCAAAAAGTCGAAGGCCAGTTCACGTGGCACGGCCACCAGATTGGCCTGTACAAATCCCGCAGCCATGCCGGGCGTTGGCGTGTCCAGTTTGGCGGCCCGGCAAGCGGCGCGGACTGCCGCTCCCGTGGTGAAATCGTCCATCAAGCACACTCGACGCGATGTTGCGGGCGGGGCTGGTATAATGACGACCCGTGAACCTTCAAGTGCCGCCGGACCTCGACGTGCTGTTCGAGGACAATCATTG
>JANLTA010000712.1:0-22443 GCA_031362705.1 Gemmataceae bacterium
AAGCTCGCGATCCGAGCTTGGCGACCCACTTCATTCCCTTGTTTTCCTTGAGACTGAAATCGGTTGGCGCGTTTTTGTCAATAAGGTTGACCATGTTCCGCGCCGGCGTCTCGCCGTAAAGTGCGATGCGGTCGGCGGCCATTGCGCCGACACCGACAACTAGTCCGGCCACAATCACAAACGTGCGCATGACTATCTCCTAACGCTTCTGATGAGCGTCGATACTCGTTACTTGTTCGGTGTCACTTTGATGTTGTCGAAGAAACTCTCCGCGCCGGGCTTGTCCGGCAAGATGCCGGTGGCGTAGGCGTAAATGGCCGGGCTGCCGTTTCCATTGGGGCGCGGGTCTTCGATTTCGATGGTCCAGGCCGTTGGCTCCGCTTGACCTTGCGGCCAGACTTTGCCGCGGATCCAGGCTTTGCCGTCATTCTGTTCGACGATGAGCTTCATGGAATACCACGTGTCGGCCTTCCACGGGAACTCGATTGTCTTGTCGAGTCGTGGCAACGCCTCCCATGACGTGATGCGCAGTTGCTGCTTGTTGCCGGCGAGCTGCATCGTGTACCGCTCGTTGATGATGCCATGATCGGGCAAGTTGAGGTTTACGTAGGTGCCCATCACGTCGGCCTGGATCGTGTAACCGGTCGCGTCCGGCATCGTAATGTAGGCGTTGCAGCGAGCCACAGGCGGCGCGGGATTGTCCGCGTTCTTCTTCAAAAGTTTGCGGCCATCTTTCTCAACCACGACGTACTTGCCCTGGCAATTGACCCAACCCCCGGGCGTTGCGCCGAGCGGCACTTTGGCCAGATCCAGGATGTAGGGCAACTGCGGTGCGACACGCACACGCGCCCTTGCGGTGAGGCGGCCAAACTTCGCATCGACGTAGCCCTGTTGGCCCGGCACTTCCTTTGCCATCGTGAGTTTGCCATCTTTGACTTCGGCGCGCAATGGCGGGGGCTGATATCCTGTCGGCGACTTCGGCGGCGTCGGCAGTATCCATTCGACGTTCTTTTCCTCACGGATGAAAACGCCATCGACATCGTATAGCCGGACTTTGAAATCCACCGATTCGCCTGGTTTCAACACCACGTCGGCAGGGAAAATGGCGGCCGCATCGGGCGCGCCGGCGCCGCCTCCGAAAGAACTGCCGATCGTCATTAATGGTTGGCTCGCCACCGCAAGCTTACGTCCGGGTTTGCCTACGCAATAGATCTCATCGCGGGTGGCGAAGTAGATGCGGCCATTGGCGATGGCCGGCGTGCCGTTGGTCTCGACCATACTGCCGTCTTTGCTGAAGAACGGCTGCGCGTACAACTCTTTACACCCGGTCTCGGAGGGTTGAAGAATGTGAAACTTGGCGTTGACCTCGGCGACGTACAACTTGCCGTCGGCAAACACCGGAGCGCCGCGCGACACTCGACCATACTTGTGCTTCCAGAGCTTTTTGCCGGTGGCCGCGTCGTAGCAGTGCATCGTGGCGCCGTCGTCCGGCACGTAGAGCTTGCCGTCGTGGATGGCCATTGATGCAAGCCCCGCTTTTACGCCGACTTCTTCCCACACCAACTTTGGCTTGCTGTTTTCAATCTCAGCGGCATTGACGCATACGATTCGTCCCTGCTGAGCGACATCAACGTTCTCCTCGCCATGCCCGATATAGACCAACTCGCCCTCAACCACTGGCGAAGTGTTGATAACATTGGCGCCCAGTTGGTACGACCATGCCTTAATTCCAGTATTGACTTGCAGCGCCAACACGCTGCCATCGGACGCACCGGAAATCAGCAACTGCTCACTGCCAATGTAGGCGACTACCGGATTGGAATAATATGTGCCTTTCATCGCATCGCATGGCGAACTCCACCAGCGCACAGCGCCCGTTTTCTTGTCGAAGGCGACGAAGCGATTGGCACCGCGGCCCTGATCGCCCCAACTGCCATTGATGATGCCGACGACGACCAGATCACCGACCACGGTCGGTGACACAATGCGGCCGCCATAACCGGTCACCCGGCCATATTCCTCCGTCAATGAGCGTTGCCAAATCGGCTGGCCTGACTTGCCATCAAGGCAAAAGAAAAAGCCTTGCACGCCGTGCGCGTAAACGTTTCCGGTTTGCGGATCGCCGGCCACGTTGGCCCAGCCGACGCGGCTCGAAACAATGTCGCAATGAAACACCGGGAATTTGTATTCCCATGCTACCTTGCCGGTGTTGGCGTCGAAGGCCATGACCCTCTCGCCTTCGCTCGCACCGGCTCCTTCAGAATTGATGATGTAAACCTTGCCACTCATGACGATCGGCGTGGAGCGGCAACCATATGGCTGTTTCCACACGAGGTTACTTTTCGGATCTGTTGGATCGAGACTAAACTTGTCCGGCAAATCCGTATCGGCGGCATAGCCAGACTGCGCCGGACCTCGCCAGCTTGTCCAGTCGCCGGCTCGGGCGACGCTGGAAACGGCCACGACAAACACTACGACCCACAACCGGCGATGCATCATGATGCCCCTCCTCGATTCCCGATGGCGAATGGAATGAGGTAAGGAGAATTATCCGCCGTGGCGCGGGTTCGTCAATGCAAACAGAAAACCCCGGCCGAACAAGTCGGCCGGGGTCAGAGTTTTACATCACATTTCGATCAACTCATCAGATCGACCCGCCGAAGCGGAGTCGGAACTGGATGAAGTCGCCGGCAGCGACCGCGCCGTCGAAGTCAAAGTCAAAGATCGGGTTCACTCCACCCAGCGCCAGCCGGAACTGAATGAAGTCGCTGGTGGACACCGTGCCATCGCCATTAAAGTCGCCGAATAGTCGGAAAATTCTGCCCAGGTTTAGCGGCATCGACGATGGCGGCTGATCGTACAGCAAGTTGTCGAGCGGACTGCCCTGAGCTGTGCCATTACTGTTGCCATCGAAGCCTTCGGCATTGAAGCCGCTGGCAAGGATGGACAAGTTGTAGCGACCATCGGCAAGCGACGCGAAGTTGACTGCGCCGCCCGTAAAGGTGAGCGTCACCGAAGTGCCGCTGCCGCTGTCATCGACGATGGCAGACAGGTTCACTGCGACGTTATCACTGACACGATTCAGCGCGAATGCCGCGGCGGCACCCGCGGTGAAACCAATGTGCTGACCGAAATTCACAGTTATCGAAGTGACGACCGACCGTTGCGCGCTACCGTCGTTGATCACGACGGAAACGAACTTGGCCGGGGCCTGAACTTCGTATGCACCAATGTCGGCGGCGACACCGACCACACGCAGGTTGCCGCGTTGATCGAAAGCCAGGGCCGCCGTGTTGTTGCCGGCGTTCAAAGCCGGGCTGCCCGCTAGCAACGCATGAGTCTGCGTCGGCCCACCATTGCTGGCCAATGGCCCCAGCACGGCATCGAGTGGCGTGGCCTGTGTGCCAGTCAAGTTGCCGGCACCAGTCAGCGTGAAGTTGCCGACATCGGCGGCACCGATGAGGTTGTTGTCGCCGCCTACAGGAACGACGGCGTAAGGGTCAAAACAGTCCAAGTCCGGCGAGATTGGATCGATGTTGCCACTGACAATCGAGCTCGACAACGTGAGGGTACCGCCGGCACCGGAGATGCCGCCGCCGCCTTTCGTCGAAGAGTTGTTGGTTACCGTGGAATTGGAAAGCGATAACGTGCCGCCGTAGAAGTTGTTGAAGGTGATGCCACCACCGTAACCGTTGATCGCGCCGGCTGCGGAGTTACCGGAAATCGTACTGTTGACCAGCGAATGTGTGCCCGCGTATCCGAAGTAGATGCCGCCACCGCCGAGGTTGAGGTCGCTAATGTTGGCGTTGTTTCCCGACACGGTGCTGGAAGTCATGGTGAGCTTGCCGCCGTACGAGAAGCTGATGCCGCCGCCGTTGGCGAACGCGGTGTTACCGGAGATCGTCGTTCGCGTAATGGTAACGACCGAGGACGAACCGATGTTGATGCCGCCACCGAAGGAACCGGCGGCGGTCGCATTATTATTACTGATGATGCAATCGGTCAACGTCAGCGATCCAGCGCCAGATGTCACGTTAATGCCGCCGCCGTCGCCCGTCGCAGTGCTATTGCTGACGGTGACCCGACTTAGCGAGAGCGCCTCGTCGCCAACCAAAATGGCACCGCCACTGCCGGTGGCACTGCCATTGGTCAGGGTCATTCTGCTAATCGTAACCGCCGCCGCAGCTGGTGACGCCGAAGTGTCAAAGATCCGGCTGAGCGATGCGGCATTGAGAATCAGGCCGCCTGCCGGTCCATTGACGGTCACAGCGTTGTCGATCGCCATCACTCCGCCGGTCAGCGTGATGGTTTGCGTGCCTGCAAAAGCGGTCGCGCTGAAATTGATGGTGCTCGGGGCGGAATCGCCATTCGCGGCCTTGATGGCTTCGCGAATGCTCAGCTTGCCGAGTCCGGTCATGCCGTCGTCGATATCGGAAACCTCATCGACGGTGTAAAGGGCCGGAATAGCTACGACGAATGAACCGAGGTTACCGGCAAACGCCGAGTTCGGCGTCGGAAGATCGGTATCGAATACCTGATTTGCCAACAGGTTGACTGTGTACTTGCCGTTATCGGCAATGTCCCAGGCTGTCCCGGGCACGGTAAAGGTGTAAACCGCTGTGCCACCCAGGCCCGCCGGCGTGAATACCGCACCGGTGATCGCCAACGGCACCAAAGCCGGACTCAGAATCTGGATGTCACCCGTGTCGATCGAGGAAGCGTTAATGCCCACATCGTCGGAATAGGTGACCACGACCGTATTAGGCGTGGCACCGGCTGACACGACAGGCCCAAGCGGGGTTAAAGCGCCGAATGGATTCGCCAAGATACCTTCAAAGGCACCGATATCCACCGCGACACCCACCTGCCGCGGGAAACCGGCACCACGCTGGTCGTTGGCCAAGGAGTCGGCATTGTTGCCGACATTCAGCGCGTTGCTGCCCGTCAGCAGGCCATGCGTTTGCGTAGGACCGCCGAAACTGCCGAGCGACGTTAGGTTGGCGCTCAGGTTTTCGACATTGTTGGCACCGGTGATGGTGGCACCGGAATTATTGCTGAACAGAGTGAAGTCCGCGGTAACGGGGCCATTCACATCGGGTCCGGTCCCGCCAGCGGTATTGTTGGCTACGATCACGCTGTTGAGCGTTACCGAACTGCCGCCGATGCCGCCGCCGTTGCCGGTGGTCACATTAAACGCGATCGTGCTGTTCTTGATCGTCACGAGCGAGCCGGCGAAGTTGCCGATGCCGCCGCCAGAGTTCTTGGCCGAGTTGCCCGAGATGGTGCTATTACGGATCACGGTCGTGGTGGCGAACAGGTAAATGCCGCCGCCGCCGGCACTGTTCGTGACAGTATTGCCCGAGTTTCCCGACACGGTGCTGTCGTCCATCGTGAGGCTGCCGCCCGAGAAGAAATAGATGCCGCCGCCGTCTTCGCCGGAGACATTGTTGGATACCGTGCTTCTTGACAACGTCACGGCTGAAGCTGTCGCCAGATTAATACCACCGCCATTGGAGTAATTTCCCGTCGCGGAATTACCTGTAACGACAACATTGGTCAGGTTGAGCGAGCCAGTCGAACTGCTGACACTGATGCCGCCACCCTCGGCGCTGGTGGTGCTCTTCGATACCGTCACGTTGGTCAATATCAACGCGGCGTCGTTATTGAGAATGCCGCCGCCGTTGGCGGCAACGACCTTGCCGTTGGTTGCCGTCATGTTGCTGATGGACACGACGTCACCGGCCGCCACAGGATCGATATTAAAGATGCGGCTGGCGGCGGCCGCGTCGAGAATCAAGCCGCCGGCCGGGCCCGTGATCGACACTCCTTGAGTGATAGCCATTTCGCCGGCCGCCATCGTGATCGTCTTGGTACCGGCAAACTTCGCGGCATCGAAGGTAATCAAACTGGACACGCCATCGGTATTGGCCGCCTTAATGGCTTCTCGGAAGCTGAGCTTGCCGACGGTCAAGTCGTTATCATCGATATCGGAAACCTCATCAACGAGATAAACAACCGGAATCGCAACCTTGAACGACCCAATATTGCCGGGGGCAACCGGAGTTCCCGAGCCTGTCGTAACCTGGCCGGCCAAAATCGTGATCGTGTAGGTTCCGTTGTCGGCTGTGTCCCATTGCCCGACGACGCCATTGTTGTTTGGCGGCACGGTGTATGTCGCAATGATCGTGCCACTATCGCTATAGGGGCCACCGGTGAGCGTTGCGGGCTGGGAATAACCCGGCCCGGTGACAACGATGTCGAGGTTGTCGAGCGTCGAAGCCTTGATCGTGCCGGCTCCGACCGTGTAAGTGACGGTGATCGTTTCCGGAGTGGCACTGACAACGGTAATCGTTGGCCCTTTGCCGTTTGCCCCCGGGATGTTTGGATCGGATTCGAAGGCACCCATATCGGCCGAGCCGCCGGTAACGCGCGCGAAGCCCACGCCACGCTGGTCGAATGAAAGAGCCGGCGCGGGATTGCTTCCGGCGTTGATGGCAGGGCTGCCAGCCAGGATCGCGATCGTCGGCGTTGATCCGCCGTTGCCCGTTAATCCCCCTGGACTGAACATTGGGTCGCCATAGATCGTGCCGCCAAGATCGTTGACGCCGCCAGCTCCGATGCCGGTCGCAGAGCCGATGATGCTATTGGTTGAGGTGATCTTGTAGCCATAGAAGTCAGGGCTACCGGCCGGGCCTTTGTTGCCGGAGACAATCGAGCTTTCCATGCTGAAAACGGCGGCCGAATACGCAGCATTCGTAAAGCGGAACGCGCCACCCGAAGTTCCCGTGTTGCCGGTGACGGTGGAGTTATTGACGATGACGGTTCCGAGCGATGTTGAGAATCCACCGATCGCGCCACCGACACTCGCAGATGTGTTGTTGGCAATGGTGCTGTTGCGAATGCTGATGTTCGAGCCGCTTCGGAAATAGGCGGCACCGCCTGCGCCGGAAGCCGAGTTACCGGAGATCGTGCTGTTGGTGATCGTCAGGTCGCCAATGGCCGTGAAATTGATGCCGCCCCCGGTGCCGGTGGTTGTGTTATTGTGAACATAACTATTATCGAGGGTAAGGATCTCACCATCGTTGTTGATGCCGCCCAAGCCGTTGGCGATCGACACGTTCGAGATGCTGACGTTGATCTTCGTCGCAGTTCCGTCGCTGACATTGAACACGCGAAACAAGCCACCGCCGTCGATGGTGACATGGTCAGCGCCCGGCCCGACGATGGTTACCGGCATGGAAATCTTGAGTTCCGAGCCTAGCAAAATCGTCTTGACACCGGCGAACACCGCCGCATCGAACGTGATTGAAGTCAGCCCGGCACCGGCGTTGAACTGATTGATGGCGTAGCGGAGATCGCCCTTGTTGCCGCTGCCGGCACCGGTGTCCGTCGTCGCATTGACGATATAGTCCGTTGGAATGTTGACCTTGAAGTTGCCAATGACGCCCGCAGCCGCACTCTTGGTGTTGGTGCTGTCGAAGATCTCATTCGCCTGCAAATTCAGGGCGTAGGAGCCGTTGTCGAGGGGATCCCAATCGGTGGCGCTGCCGCCCCCGGCATTCGCCGGCACCGAATACGTTGCCACGATTGTCGCGGTGTTGCCGAATGGCCCGTTCGTCAGGGTCGCGATCTGCGAGTATCCATTCGGGCCGGTAACAATAATGTCGCCAGTGCCGACTTTTGTCCCATTGAGCACGCCGACGCCGATACCATAGGTGACGGTAATGGTCTCGGGGCTTGCGGACTGCACCGTAATGGACGGCCCCGAACCGATGCCAAATGGCGTGGCGGTCGGAGTCGTTTCAACGGAACCGATATCGGCCCCAAGGCCTTGCACACGCGTCGCACCGCGCTGATCGGTTCCCAGGGCATCAGCATCGTTGCCTACGTCGACGACCGGCCCAGGTCCCGGCAAGTGATTGAGAGTCTTACCTCCATTGAGTGCCAGTGGGCTGAGATTCGGGCTCTTGTTCAGCACCGAACCATTGTCCGTAGTGATCGTCAGGCCGCTGGTGTTGCTGAAGAGACTTTGATCCGAGAGGGCAACCGTCCCGGCCACGTCCGGACCGCTACCGGAAGCTGTGTTGTCGGAGACAATGGTGCTACTGACATTCAGAGTGCCACCAGTGTGCTGGATGCCGCCACCGTTGCCGGTGGTGGAGTTAAAGGCCACCGTACAATTGCGAACGTTGAAAGTTCCATACTGCACCCGGATGCCGCCGCCGTTGGATGCGGTATTCCCCGAAACGGTACTGTTCGATAGCGTGGTGGTGGCTCCACTATTCTGCGTGATGGCACCGCCGGCGCTACCTTTGTTGCCGGAAAATGACGAGCTTGAAATGGTGGCCGTGCCGCTGTAAATATAAATCGCGCCGCCGGTCCCGCTCGCGGTATTGCCGGTGAAGGATGATCCGCTGACCGAAAGCGTGCCGGTGGTCCAGAAGTACACCGCACCGCCAGCCGCGGACGATGTGTTTCCGGAAAATGTGCTGTTATTGATGGTAACGGTGCCCGTGTACCCTGACACCAAACTGATAGCGCCTCCGGTAGATGAATTGACGTTACCCGACACCACGACATTATTGAATGTGACGCTCGTACCGATGTCCGTGACGGACACGGCACCGCCGCCGCCGGCGGAACCACCGGATGTGCTCTTACCGTTCTTGATTGTTAAGCCGGTGAAGACATCGGTCGTCGAACCTTTCGTATTGAATATCGTCACGGCGTTATTGCCGCTGATGTTCACGTTGGCGGCACCGCCCGCGGAAGTGCCGTCGATGGTCAGATCGTGATTAACCGCGAGAGGCGAACCCAACAGGATCGTGGTGCCGATCGTAAAAACACCGGCGGAGAAATTGATCGTATCCCCGGCCACCGAGGTATTGACGCAGAATCGCAAGTCGCCCAGCAAGCCGGCACCCGCGCCGGTATCTGTCGTGGCGTTCACAGTGAATGTGGCAGGGACTGTCCGATCTTCCAGGTATTGCAATGATGGCCGGCTGAAGCGGCTCCATTTATTGATTCGGTTGGTGAGTTTGGAAGTCGCGGTACGAGTCCGACGAAACATGTTGGAGTCTCCGGTGATAAGCAGAAAGATTGTGCGAGTTAGGTTAATAGTAACAACCATGTAACACCTAAGTCCACCCCCGAAGCCCGAAAAAGTTCATTTTTCGTCAAGGTCCACCATTTTCATCTTAAATTGGTTT
Organism: Gemmataceae bacterium; assembly: GCA_031362705.1. Taxonomy (GTDB): domain Bacteria; phylum Planctomycetota; class Planctomycetia; order Gemmatales; family Gemmataceae; genus JAIBBI01. Next base: position 9,210 of record JANLTA010000712.1, read on the forward strand.
GAATTCCGACCACGCCGCGCGCAAGTTCAACAACAAAGCCGGCCGCGAAGTTCGCGGCCGGCCTTGGGTTTCTGGATTTCCCCTCAATTGACTCAGATCGACCCGCCGAAGCGGAGCCGGAACTGAATGAAGTCGCTAAGGCCGACGCCACCGTTGTTGTCGAAATCAAACATGAAGCTCACACCGCCATTCGCCAGGCGGAATTCGATCAAATCGGCGAGCGCGACGAAACCATCGCCGGAACCGCCCGTCACGTCGCCAAAGAGCCGGAAGATCTTCGTGATATCCAGCGGGCCTTCGCCAGGTGTCGGTATTGGTGTCGTCGGCTGGGGCGCCTGGTCGAACATGAAATCGTCGCCGCCCGTGCCGTCGCCGTTGCCGTCGAGGCCGGACGCAAACTGCGCCGCCAAGCCATGCAGGGCGTAGCGACCATCCGCCAGCGAAATGTTGTCCACCGCTCCGCCGGTAAACGTCAATGTCACCACCGTGCCCGGTCCGGAGTTATCGACCGACGCGGCCAAAGTCACGGGATTCAACACAACCGGCATGCCGGATTGTGACACGATCTGATTCAGCGTGAACGCTGCGGCGGCATTGCTGTCTCCGCCCACGAATGACACCTTCGAGTCGAACGGGACGAGGACATTGGTGACGCGTGACCGTTGCGTCTGCTGAATACCCACTTGACCGGCGTTGAGGAGGATACTGCTGGTCACCACCTTGGTCACCGTCTGAACCTCGAATGCGCCGACGTCCGTCGTGCCACCGACCACCCGGGCGAAGCCGGTACCGCGCTGATCGAAGGCCAGCGCCGGGGCGACGTTGTTGCCCTTGTTGATGGCTGGGCTGCCAGACTTCAACGCATGCGTGAATGGACTGCCTGCGGGAGCACCATTCAATGCCAGTACACCCAGCAACGGATCAAGCGGCGTGGCCAGCGAACCAGTCTGGGTGGTTCCACCGAACGTCGCTTTGGTCGCGGCATCCTGAATGCCGATCAGGTTATTGTCTCCGCTCACGGTGATGGCAGCTACAAAGAATACGTCGCTCGTCGCCGCGTTCACGCCGGCTACAGTATTGCTGGCAATGATTGTACTATCCCACGTGGAAGATCCGCCGCCCTGGGCAATGCCGCCGCCACTCTTGCCGGCGTCGTTGAAGGCAATCGTGCTATTGCGAATCACAGAGGTGCCAGTGAAGACGTTCAGCAGCACGCCACCGCCGTACCCGTTGATCCCGCCATTGTTGGCGATGTTTCCGGAAATGGTGCTGTTGCTGATCAGGAAGGTGCCAGCGGTGCCATAGAAATAGATGCCGCCACCGCCGACGCCGGCAGCTCCCGTATCCGCCTTGTTGCCGCTGATCGTACTGTTGGTCAGGCTGAGTGAACCGTTGAAGAAGAAGTAGAAGCCAGCGCCGTCTTCGCCGGATTCGTTGCCGGAAATCGTGCTGCGATCTACCGACACAGTCGAGCCACTGGATAGATTGATGCCTCCACCCTGCGAAGAAGCGGACGTGGCCTTATTGTTGCTGACCGTGCAGCCGACCATGGTCAGCGAGCCTGTGGCACTGGCGACGCTGATGCCGCCGCCATCGGCCGTGGTTACGTTGCCGGTGACATTGCAATTGGTCAGCGACAGCGCTTCGTCGTTGTTCAGGATGCCTCCGCCATTCGTCGCACCGGAACTTCCGTTGATCAATGACATGTTGCTTACGGACACATTGTTGCCGCTGCCTGTGGCGTCAACGTTCATTACGCGACTGAGCGTGGCGGCATCCACAACTACACCCACGGTCGGTCCGGTGATCGTCACCGCATCGGAGACGGCCAGTTGGCCGAGTGCCAACGTAATCGTCTGCACCGTGGCGAACACGGTTGCATCAAACGAAATCGTATCGGCCAATCCGATCGTGCCGTTCGAAGCGGCCAGCGCTTCGCGGAGGCTGGTCTTACCATCGGAGTCCACGGCTTCATCGTTGGTCGCATTGACCACGAAGTTGCCCGCAACCGCGACATTGTAACTGCCGATCTTTCCAGCCGCGACCGATTGCGGCGTCGGGGTGTCGGTGTCGAAGACTTGGCCCGCGACCACATTGATCGAATACGTGCCGTTGTCGGCCGCGTCGAACGTCCCGCCCGGAGCGGTTACTTCGTAAGTCGCGGTGACGGACAAGCCGGCCGGCGTGCTCGATTTGAACACCACACCGTAAGGGCCGCCTGGGCCGGTAACCTGCAGGTCGTTGTTATCCAAAGTGGAAATGTTGATGTTCGACTCGGCATCCGTGTAGACGACCGTGATGGTGTTGACGGTGCCGCCGGCAACTGAAATGTTCGGCGCGGTCGCGACCGCCGTCGGCGGCGAACTGGCGGGCGCTTTTGATTCGACCGAACCGATATCGATGACGCCGTCCAAGGTTCGCGGCCCGCCGCGCTGGTCGGTCGTCAAACTCAGCGTGTTGGCACCCTTGTTGAAGACGGGGCTGGAGGCCGTCGGCAAATGGTTCTGCGTGGTGCCGCCGTTGAGTGCCAGTGGATTGAGAAACGCACTGCCAGTGATGTTGTTGGCACCGGTGATTGTGGCACCCGCTGTATTCGAAATCAGACTGAAGTCGGCATTCACTTTGCCATTCACATCCGGCCCGGTCGTGGCTGCGTTGTCACTGACAATCGTGCTGTTGATTGTGATGGTGGCGCTGCCGCCGTTGTGTAGGCCGCCACCCGCCAGGGTACCGGCGTTGTTAAACGCTACGGTGCTGTTGAGGATGGTAACGTTTGAAGCACTCAGTGCCGCGATACCACCGCCATTAGAATCTTTGCCTCCGGAGTTGGTCGAATTGCCCGAAATCGTGCTTTGCACGATGTTCGTTGTGGTGCTGAACAGGTAGATGCCGCCACCACCGGCGCCGGTAGCAGCCGTATTGCCTTTGTTGCCGCTGACCGTGCTGTTGGTCATTGTCAGCGAACCGCCGCTGAAGAAGTAGATACCGCCGCCGTCTTCGCCGGACTCATTGGCGGATACGGTGCAGCGCAACAAGGTCACGGCCGACGCCAATCGAATATCGATGCCGCCGCCGTTCGACGCAGTCCCGGTCGCCTTGTTGCCGATGATGACGCAATCGGTCAGGTTGAGTGAACCCGCGGCCGCCGTCACACTGATGCCTCCGCCTTCGCCGGTCGTCGTATTGCTCTGAATGGTAACCTTGTTAAGCGTCAACGCCTCGTCGTTGTTGTTGATGCCCGCACCGTTGAGGGTGGTCGCGCCGTTGCCCAACGTCATGTTGCTGATACTGACCGCTTGGCCGCTCAACGCAGGCACATCGACGCTCATGACCCGACTCAACGTCGCCGCATCGATCACCACGCCGACACTCGGCCCCGTGATGGTCACTGCGCCGGAGACCTTCAGCTCGCCCAGAGCCAGCGTGATGGTCTGAAACGTGGCGAAAACGGTCGGGTCGAACGTGATCGAATCCGCCGTCGAGGTGTCAGCATTGGCCTTGTCCAATGCCTCGCGAAGACTTGTCTTGGTATCGCTGTCGATCGATTCATCATTGGTTGCGTTGACGACAAAGGTGGTAGGAATGGCGACTTTGAATGTGCCAACCGTGCCGGCTGGTACCGCATTCGGCGTTCCATCCGTGTCGAATACTTGCCCGCCATTGACGGAAATCGTGTAGGTTCCGTTGTCCGCGACATCGAAGGAGAGGTCTGGTGGCGTGATCTTATAGGTGGCTGTGACCGATTTCGCCGCTCCCGTGGACGAAATAAACGTAGCACCTGTGGCAGCGAATCCCGGACCCGACACTGTAATGTCATTGTTGTCCAACGTCGCCACGTTGATGTTGCTATCGTTGTCCTGGTAAGTAACCGTAAATGTGTAGTCGGGACTGACGGTAACAACTGAAGCGTATGGGCCGCCGCTGGCCGAGGGAATTACCGACGCTGACTCGAAGGAGCCTACATCAGCAACGCCATTTTGAACGCGCGGGAAGCCAGGGCCTCGTTGATCAGTTGACAGTGCGGCATTGTTGTTGCCCTTGTCAATCGCGGGACTGCCAGCGCCGGGGACGTGGTATTTCGTCGTGCCGCCGAGGGCATTGGTCAATGCACCCAACAACGGATCGACACCTGTTTGGGTGCCGTTATTGGTCGTAATCGTTGCACCCGCGGCATTTTGAATCAGGCTTTGATTGGCCACTGCGATTGTGCCGTTCACGTCCGGCCCGGTCGTTGCTGTGTTGTTGCTGAAAATGGAACTATCAAAGGTAACCGAGGCGCTACCGCCACGATGGAAGCCGCCACCTAATGATGTACCGGCATCATTAAAGGCGATCGTGCTGTTCTGAATCAAATTGGCGACTACCGTCGTACCAAACGACGAAATTCCGCCGCCCGGGGCAACCTTGCCGCCGGAATTCGTGCTATTGCCAGAAATCGTGCTGTTTCGAATAGTGGTTACGGTGCTGAAAAGGTAGATGCCACCACCGCCATTACTGACAGTCAGCGTATTGGATTTGTTGCCGGATACGGTGGACCGATCCATGACCAGCGCGCCGCCGCTGAAGAAGTAAATGCCGCCGCCATCCTCGCCGGCCGTGTTGTTGGAAATCGTGGAGTTAGTGACCGTTAGAGTCTGTGCACCACCAATGCGGACGCCGCCACCTTGGGAGCCGGTACCAGTACCGAAGTTTCCGTCCACGACGGAATTTACTAACGTCAAACTCCCACCCGAAACCACGATGCCGCCACCGTCCGTTGTGGTTTTGTTGCCCGTGACCACCATACCAGTCAACGTCGTAGTACCGGCCGTGGCGATGCCGCCACCATTGCTCGTCGCGTTGCCGCCGGTCACTGTCAGACCGGACATAGAAACCGTACCCGCGGTGATGTTGAACACCCGGGCTGTGGTTCCAGCGGCTATCGTATTCTGAACCGTGAGTGATCCGGAGCCAGGGCCTTGAATGATCGTCGACTTGCTAATCGCAAGCTGGCCGGCTGGTAGCAAGATTGGGCTGGTCACGCCCGAAAAGAGAACTGTATCGGTACTCCCGTACGCTCCGACCGCGACCACATCGGCGTTGATGTTTGCTGCGCCGTTGATCGAATTGAGCGCCTCGCGGAGCGAGACCGTTCCATCGACTGCGACGGTGTCGAGGTTGTTTGTTACCGTAATCGTTGCTGGTACTGTCCGATCTTCGAGGAGCTGAACATCGAAGCGGCTCTTGCGGCCGAAGTTGCTGATACGATTGGCGATACGAGACGTGGCGGAACGGGTCCTGCGAAACATATGCGAGTCTCCGGTGGGAAGCGTTGATTTGGAGTCAAGGTCAATGGTAGCAAATCGCTAATATCCAAGTCCACCCCTAAAACCTAATTAATTCGGATTTTCAGCAAAAGCCAGATTCTCATTAATTTGGCGCGGTAAACGTTGATTGTTCCGTGTAATAGGCTCGACCCGGATTCGCATTTCGGAATAAACAACCACTTTGCGGGATGAGACTTACGCCAAATATTGAAATTGATTCCGGCCGAATAATTGATTCTACAGAGGGGTGTGCCTGGTTCGTCCGGAATCAACTTCAGACTCATTTCGACTGGCTGCTTTGGTTTCGTCGCAAAGCCGGCCTTTCCAATGAAAAAAAGGCCGGCCGCGAAGCTCGCGGCCGGCCTTGGTAATTAAGTTCTAATTGACTCTCGTCAGATGGAACCGCCGAAGCGGAGCCGGAACTGGATGAAGTCGCTGGCAGCGACCGCGCCGTCGTTGTCGAAGTCAAACAGTTGGAACGGCGGGGCACTATTGCCAAGGGCCAGGCGGAACTGGACAAAGTCGATGGCCGCCACGTTGCCGTCACCCGTGTAATCGCCGAAGATGCGGAAGATCTTCGCCGTATCCACGGGCCCAACTGCTGGTTCATCAAAGATGTAGTCGTCGCCGCCCGTACCATTGCCATCGCCATCCAGGCCCGCTCCGGTAAACTGCGCGGCCAACGCATGGAATGCGTAGCGGCCGTCGGCCAAAGAAGTGAAATTGACGGACCCGCCTGTGAAGGTCAGCGTAATCACCGTGCCCGGTCCGGAATTATCAACATTCGCGGACAGGGTAACGGAGCCGCCGCCAATCTTATTGAGCGTGAATGCGGCTTCCGGAGTTCCCGCGAACGCCACCTTGGAATCGAACGTGATGGCCACGTCTCTCACGTAGGAGCGTTGAGCTTTATCCACCGCCGTCAGCATCTTGGAGTTGATGGCCACGCCAGTCACCTTCGCGGCAGGTGCCACCACGGGCTGATCTTCAAACGCACCGATGTCGGCAGTGGCACCAAATACGCGGACAAAACCGCTACCGCGTTGGTCGTTGCTCAGGACTGCCACGTTGTTGCCGGCATTGAGGGCCGGACTGCCGGCCAATAAGGCGTGCGTCTGCGTGGAACCGCCATTGTTAGCGAGCAAACCAAGTTTGGCGTCCAACGGTGCTGCGTCCGTACCCGATTGGTTGCCGACGCCAGTCAACGTGAAATTAGCGACGTCGGCAACGCCGACGAGATTGTCGTCGCCGGCCACGTTGGCGGCGACGTCAAACGACATGTCTGCACCCAAGCCCGCGCCGGCAGTATTGCCGGCGACGATGCTGCTGGACAGCGTGAGGGTTCCTGTCCCACCGGTACGTGCGATGCCACCGCCCGCCGTCGTTCCGGAAGTGTTGCCCGTCACCGTGCTGTTCTGGATCAGAGCATTGCCGGTGAATAGTGCCAATACGAGGCCGCCACCGGGGCTGTTGGTCGAGATGTTGTTGGAGATCGTGCTATTGGTGATGGTGAAGCCACCGGCGGCGACCGTTCCGAAGAAGTAAATACCGCCACCGCCGTGGACACTGGTGGCCAAAAGGTTGGATTTGTTTCCCGACACTGTGCTGCCGGTCATGGCCAAACTGCCGCCCGAGAAGAAGTAAATACCGCCGCCGTCTTCGCCAGCTTCGTTACCCGAGACGGTGCAGCGCAACATCGTGACGGCGGACGCCCCACGAAGATCGATGCCGCCACCATTCGACGTACTTGCGGTCGCCTTATTGCCGCTGATGACGCAATCGGTCAGGTTGAGCGACCCGGTTGCGCTCGTGACGCTGATGCCGCCACCCTCGCCCGGCGTGGTGTTGCCGGTGATCGTCATCTTGGAAAGGATCAGCGCGCCATCGTTATTGACGATAGCGCCGCCGTTGCCGCTAGCCAGAACGGCATTTTGCAGCGTCATTCCGCTGATGCTGACTGCATCGCCCGCCGTGACGGGGTCGACATTGAAGAACCGGCTCGTGGTCCCATTCAACGTGAGCAGCGCGGCCGGCGCGTTGATCGTCACACTTTCAGTGATGGCCATTTCCGTGGCGACGCTGAACGACTGCGGCGAGCCGAATTTGGCCCCAGCCGGATCGAAGTTGATGACGCTCGCCACGCCATCGCTGTTGGCGGCCTTGATCGCTTCGCGCAGGCTGAGCTTACCCACACTCAGGTTGGCGTCGTCAGTATCGGAAACCTCATCGACCAAGTAGACGACCGGGAACGACACGCTGAAGCTGCCAAGCGAACCGGCCGGCACGAACAACGGATCCAAGTCGGAGACTTGCGTCGCTTTCATATTGACTGTGTACGTGCCGTTGTCAGAGAACTCCCAGCCGCCGCCGGGCACGGCAAATGTGTAAGTCGCCACCCGTGGCGTACCGTTGGACATGAAATCCACCGACACACTGGAGATGGTCAACGGCACCAACGATGGATTCAGAATCTCGATGTCGCCGACGTCAATCGTGGTCCAGTTGATGGAGTTGTTATCGGCGTAGGTAACGACCACAGTATTCGGAGTGGGTGCGATAACGCTAATGGGGGGAATGGCCGTCATCTTGGCGCTCGGAGCGCTCTGGAAGCCTTCCACCGCGCCGATGTTCGGCATGCCAACCGTCAACTCGCGCGGGAAGCCAGCACCGCGTTGATCCGTTGTGAGTGCCAACGGATTGGAGCCGGCTTTGATGGCCACGCTGGCGAACGCCGGCAACATGGTCAGCGTTGGGCCGCCGTTATTGGCTAGCGCACCGAGCAACGGGTCGATTGGCGTTCCCGCGGTGCCGATCTTGCTCATGCCGCTCGTGTCGGTCAGCGTGGCACCGGTGTCCACACCGATGAGGCAGAAGTCAATGGTCGCCACGCCTTTGATGTCAGGGCCTGTGGCACCCGTGTTCTTAGCAACGATGGAACTGACGACGGAAATCACGGCGGAGCCGCTATTGAAAATGCCACCGCCAGCACTCGCGCCGCTGATATTGTTGGCGATGGTGCTATTGTTCACCGTCAGGTTGGTAGTTGACAGAGCGGCAAGTCCGCCGCCACCGTCCGCCGCCTTGTTTCCGGCAATCGTGCTGTTAGTAATCGTGGTGACTGTGCCAAACAGATAGGCACCGCCACCGTCATCGGCACCGCACGTATTACCGGAAAGCGTGCTGTCCGTCATGTTGAAGGAACTGGTGGAGAAGAAATAGATGCCACCGCCATCGTCGCTTGATGTGTTGCCTGACACCGTGGATCGGGTCAGGTTGAGTACCAAGACGGCCGCCGACGTGCCGGTGGTATTGAAGTTGATGCCGCCTCCGTCGCCGCCCGTAGCTTGATTGTTGCTGACAACGGAGTCCACCAATGTCAAAGTACCTACCGCTGTCGAAACGTTGATGCCCCCGCCTTTGACGGTGGACTTGTTGCCGGTGATGATCACGTTGGTCAGCGTGAGATCCTCATCGGCCATGGTGATCGATCCACCGCTCGTCGTGGCCGATCCACCCTTAAACGTCATTTTGCTGATGTTGATTGGGTTGTTGGCGGAACCGACCACATCAATCGACAGGTGACGAATACCAGCGGTGGCCGTGGCGTCGAAGGTGAGCGAAGCGGCTGGCCCGATGATATCGACCGGTTGGCTGATGGTGATGGCCGATGCTTGAGCGATCGTCTTGGCCACGTTGAAGACGGCCGCGCTGAAGGTGATCGTGTCAATGCCAGCACCAATATTGGCGCGGACGACGGCCTCGCGGAAGCTTCGCTTGCCGACGGTGAAATCGCCATCGTCAATGTCAGTCGCTTCGTCAACCACGATGTTCGCCGCCAGATCGACAAGGAACGTACCGAGCGTGACCGCCTTGTTGGTCGTTGCACCCGTGTCAGCGACCTTGCCGGCCACGGTACTAACCGTGTACGTTCCAGAATCGAAGGTAGTACCCCACGATCCGCCAGGAACGGTAAACGTGTAGGTCACTTTGATCGGCGTGCCGTTGACCAGAGAATCAGGCACGGCACCGGTAATCGCCAGGAACGAGCCATCCGGGGCTTTGATGCTGATATCATCTGTGCCGAGCGACGATTGCAAAATGGCCACGTCGTCGGCCCAACTCACGTCGATGGTGTTGGGCGTCGCACCCGGTGTGACGATTGGGCCAATCGGTGTCCAATTGCCGGCCGGCGATGCATCGACGCCCTCAAAGGCACCAATGTCGGGGTTCGGAGCGATGATGCGTGGGAATCCCGGACCCCGTTGATCTGTGGTGAAGGCACCGAGTGTATTGTCGCCGGCATCCAGGGCGGGGCTGCCCGTCGATAGAGCTTGGGTCAGCGTTGGTCCGCCGTTGGCTTGGAGTGGCCCGAGCAATGGATTGGTGCCCACAGCCGGGCTGTTGGTGATATTGAACGTCGTCACACCGGTGGAATCGCCAATGTCGCAGTAGTCGGCGTCGATCGTCAACGTGGAAAACAGATCCGGCGACGTGGCATTGAGGTTTCCGTACACGATTGTGCTGTACAAGTTGACTGTCCAAGTGCCAGCCGTGCGGGCAATGCCGCCGCCGCTCGTCGTGGCAGTGTTGGCAGTGATCGTCGAATTGCGAACGTTGATTGCCGGTGTACCGCTTCCCACCAGCGCGATGCCGCCTCCGTTGGCTGTGGCCGTGTTGCTGGAAATTGTGCTGTTATTGATGGTAGGCGTGCCGCCGTAAAAGCTGAGGCCGCCGCCTGTAGCTGCCTTGTTGCCGCTGATCGTTGATCTGCTAATCGATGTGACAAAAGTCGCCACGCTGATGGCCCCACCATTAGTGGTCGCAGTGTTGCCGGAGAAGGTGCTGTCGGTGATGGTCAAACTGCCGCCGTTGGCGTTGCCGTCGATCGCACCACCCGGGCCAGATGTAACTGAGTTGTTCCTGATCGTGCTCGATGCAATGGTAATCGCGCCGCCGAGCGGTGCCCCGATAGCGCCGCCGTTGCCCGCCGACGCATTGTTGTTCTCCAGGATGCAGCCGGTGATGTTGAGCGTTTCGCCACCCGCGTTGAGAATGGCGCCACCGCCGCCGGTGCCCGACTTGCCGGAGGCCAGTCGCATATTGTTAAGATTCACAGTGGCGACCTGAGAGGCGTCGGCAACGTTGAAGATGCGCACAGCACTGTTGCCGGTGATCGTGAGATTACTCGCGCCCGTGCCGGTAATGGTCACGCTGCCATTGACAGGCAATTCCGCAGTGAGCGTGATGGTCGCCGCGCCGGCGAAAGCCGCGCCGCCGAAGGTGATCGTGTCCGGGCTGACCGCCACAGTGTTGGCCAACGCCAGCGCTTCGCGAAGTGTGAACTTTCCGGCTGTATAGTCGCCGTCGTTGACATCGCCCGTGTTATCGACGACGTAGTTGGACGGAATGCCGACGAGGAATGTGCCGAGCGATCCGCCGGGAACCGTGTTGGGTGTCGGTACATCGACGTCGGAAACTTCGCTGTTGACGAGAGTCACCGTGTACGAGCCATTGTGAGCCGCAGCCCACGCTCCGCCCGGAGCATTGAAGGTATAAAGGGCTGACACGGTCGTGAACGGCGAACTTCCTGTAAGCGCGGGCGAACCAATGGGGCTGGCGGGCGAGCCAAAACCTGGCCCGGTCACCGTCAGGTCGGCGGCATTGAGGGTTGTCGTGTCAACGCCGACATCGTCGCCATAGACGACCGTGACGGTGAATGTGGCACCGCCGGCGCTCAGCACCGGGCCGGGCAATGTTGGAGTGGCGGTTGGAATCTTGTAAACGCCTTCGAAAGAGCCAATTGAAGGGCTGACGGCTGGTCGGGCATTTCCCGCTTGATCGAGCGGCAAACTGTTCTGATTCCCAGCTCCCAAGGCTGGACTTCCCGCCACCAGCGAATGCGTGAACGTGTGCGGCAGCGTCGCGCCGCCGTGATCGCCCAGAGGCGCGATCAGCGGATCGAGCGGCGAGGCCAGTGTGCCGGTAAGGTTTGGACCAGCCGTAGTGTCGAGTGTAAAGTTACCGACATCGGCGACGCCGACCAGATTGGCACCGCCGGCGACAGTGACCGCGGCCGAAAAGCTCATGTCGGGATTGGTCCCGGCCGAGTTCTTAGCCACGATGGAGCTGATAATGCTCGTTGTGCCCGTGGCCGTAGCGCGACGAATGCCGCCGCCGAAAGATAGACCTACCGCGGTGTTGTTCACCAACGTGCTGTTGTTGATATTGAGAGTCGGCGAAGAGGCGCTATTGATCGCACCGCCACCCGTTGCCGTCGTATTCCCTTTGGCAACATTACCGGAAAACGTACTATTGTTGATCGTCACTGGAGCGGCACCGGCGAGGTGAATGCCGCCCCCGCTGGTCGTCGCAGAGTTGTTGGCGAATGTGCTGCCACTTATGATCACGGGGCCGGTGGCGTGGCCGAAGTAAATGCCGCCACCGTTACTGCTGCTGGTGTTACCAGTGAAACTAGAAGTATTGATCGTGATTGACGGCGTACTGGTTGTCGAAAACCGAATGGCTCCGCCGTTGCCGGCTGCTGTGTTGCTGATGAATTGGTTTTGATTGAGAGTGACCGTGGCCGCCACACCCGTGTGAATTGCGCCCCCCGTCGAGGTACTAGCCCGATTATTGATAAATGTGCTTGACGTTGCGCTGAACGTAGTCGCCGTAACCACAATATGAACGGCTCCACCGGTGGTGCCGACGTTACCCGAAAAGGTGCAACTTGTTGCCGTGATCGTGCTGGCACCTGTTCCGACGTTAATCGCTCCGCCGGTACTGGCCGACGAATTAGCCGTAATGGAATCGCTGGTAAGATTGACAGTCGAAGCCGCGGCCAGATTGATTGCCGCCCCTGCGCCGCTGCCAGTGTTGCTGGCAATGGTCGAATTGTTGATCGTGATGGATGACGCCGATGCCACATGCATGAACGCGCCGGTGCTACTCGCCGAATTGCCGCTGATCGTCGATCCATTGATGGTCACTGTCGTTGAAGTGCCGAGGTTGATCGCACCGCCGGTGCCAGTCGCGGAATTACCCGACACGGTGCAACTGGTGAGGGACAGCTTCCCGCCCGTCGTCGCCATTGCGATGACGCCACCGGATCCCGCTGTCTTGTTGGCGTTGAAAGTCACGCCGCTGATGTTCAACGTATTGGCCGCCGAATTGATGATGGCGGCACCGTTGTTCCCGGACGTAGTATTACCGCCGGTAATGGTCACATTGTTGATGCTGATCGTCTTGGCCGAAGTAATGTTAAAGGTTCGGGTCGTAGCGCCGGACACTCCCCCCGCGCTGATGGTCAGGCTGCCAGCGCCAGGGCCGTTGATCGTCAAATCCTGGGTCGCCGTGATGGCGATGTTGATTGTTGCTTGGCTGAGCGTAATAGTCCCCGATACGCCCGTAGCGTCAATAACATGTGGGCCGGGAGTGGCGTCGGCATTGGCAAGCGCGATGGCTCCACGCAAGCTGCCCGCACTGTTGTCGTCGAGCAAGTTCGACACGACAAATGTTGTCGGTACCGTTCGTTCTTCAAGACCCAATAAATAGAGCCGTTTGTTTCGGTTGATGCGGTTGTTGCTGGCGATACGACTGGAAGGGCGGGAAAAAAGCGCACGGGTCCGGCGGAACATGGTAGCGGCTCCTCGGTAGTCGGCAGAAATTACATGGAAGCGATGGAGGTATGGTAGCAAAGTGAGAAATACGGAGTCTAGCCCACAACCCACATTTTTTTCCAGAAAATGGCAACTTCGCTAAGTTCAACATGGGCCGGCTGACCGCTTTGACCCCGTTTTCCGAACTGGCGTTGCGATGACCAAGCTAGCTGGCGACATCTTATTGTTCTGGTTTTCCCGATTTGGACGTGACTTTCTGTCGACTCCTTCGTTATCATTGGGGTAGCGGGCCGGCCGCCAATTGTTTGC
>JANLTA010000736.1:0-1719 GCA_031362705.1 Gemmataceae bacterium
AGCGTGAGATGCTCCGCAAACGGATCGATTATTTCGCATCCGGGGTCCGCCTCGTATGGCAAATCGATCCCGATACCAAGACTGCCGAAGTGTACACGTCGACCGAGCAAGTCACAACCATGGATATCAACGGAGAACTCGATGGCGCCGATGTATTGCCGGGCTTCAAGTTATCGTTGAAAACTCTCTTCGATCGCGCCGGTAAACGGCAGGGCGAGTGACTTCTCGTCACTTCGTCGCCGGCAACGTCTTCTCCCACTCATCCAGCGCCGCCCGCGACTCGGCCACCCGGTTGGGTTCGTTCCGCGCAAGGTTGTTCCGCTCGCCAGGATCGTTCGCCAAGTCGAACAACAAATCGCATTCGCGGTCGAAAATGTACTTCCAATTGCCGCGCCGCACCGCGCGCTGTCCATACTTTGCCTCGGGCCGGGGCAACCGCCAAAACAACGTGCGCTCGCGCACTTCTTTTTGATTCATCAACATCGGCATCAAATCAATCCCATCCAAAGCCGCTTGCGGCTTAGCGCGTGCAACCTCCAGAGTCGTCGCCGTCCAATCCATAGTGATGTTCGGCTGCGCACAAACGCTTCCCGGCGGAATCTTTCCTGGCCACCGCGCCAGCGTCGGCACACGAATCCCGCCTTCCCATAGCGAGTATTTGCCATGGAAGAACGGGCCATTGTCCGACAGACGTTCACCGCCGTTGTCGTTGGTGAAGATCACCAGCGTATTGTTGGCGAGCTTTAGCTCGTCTAGCGTGGTCAGAATCTTGCCGACGCTCGCGTCCATACGTTCGACCATCGCCTCATAGTCAGCCCGCGTGCCGTGTTCGAGGCCATAGTTGTCCGTGTTACGCACATCATTCGGATTATCGGGCCGCTGAAACGGCCAATGCGGCGCGGTGAATGCGACCTCAAGGAAGAATGGTTGTTCGTGCTTCTCCTTCAGAAATCGGATGGATCGGTCGGTGATCAAATCGGTGAGATAACCCGGCTTCTCAACAAGTTGTTCGCCTTCGTAAAGTGCCGGGTCACCATTGGCATCCTTATGCGAATAATGATCGGCATCGGCCGCGACGATGCCAAAGAACTGACCGAAACCATGGGCCAGCGGGCTGAACTCGCGCTTGTAACCCAGGTGCCATTTGCCAAACAGCGCCGTCGTGTAGCCGGCCGCCGTCAACGACTTGGCAATGCTCGGATGTTCGGTCGAAAGTCCGCGATCTTTCTCCGTGTAGCGAATCACCCAATCGAACCCGGCATGTTGCGGATAACGCCCGGTGATAAACGCCGCCCGACTTGGCGAACAAACGCAAGCCGCTGCATAACTATCCGTGAGCTTCACACCTTGCGATGCCAGCCGATCAATATTCGGCGTCTTGATCGACTTGGAACGATAGCACCCAAGATCGGCGTAACCCAAATCATCCGCGAGAATGAAGACGATGTTCGGCCGCGTCGTCTGGGCGGTACCCACATTTGATGCAACTATCGCACAAGCCAAAACGACGAGCCAACGGATCATGTGAGACTCTCCGAAGCAAGCGGCAATTACTTCTTCAAGAACCGCCGGGCTTTCATCTCAAAGCGTGGCAGCGACGTGGCGGCAACGACCTTGGGACGGAACATCAATTCATCACGCACGGCTTGTTCGATGTTGGCGAGCAACGTTGGCACATTCGCATTGGGTACCGGCTCAACTGCAATTGTCAATTCAGTC
>JANLTA010000742.1:0-2345 GCA_031362705.1 Gemmataceae bacterium
ACGGTCGCAAGGCTAAAACTCAAAGAAATTGACGGGGGCTCACACAAGCGGTGGAGCATGTGGCTCAATTCGAAGCAACGCGCAGAACCTTACCTGGGTTTGACATGCTTGTATTAACTTCCTGAAAGGGAAGCCACACTCGCAAGAGTGGAACAAGCACAGGTGCTGCATGGCTGTCGTCAGCTCGTGCTGTGAAGTGTCGGGTTAAGTCCCTTAACGAGCGCAACCCTTGTCGTTAGTTGCTACCAGGTAATGCTGAGGACTCTAACGAGACTGCCGGTGTCAAACCGGAGGAAGGTGGGGATGACGTCAAGTCCTCATGGCCCTTACATCCAGGGTTGCAAACGTGCTACAATGGCGCGTACAGAGCGATGCAAGAACGCAAGTTGGAGCAAATCGCAAAAAACGCGCCCCAGTTCGGATTGCAGGCTGCAACTCGCCTGCATGAAGCCGGAATCGCTAGTAATCGAGGATCAGCTACGCCTCGGTGAATACGTTCCTGAGCCTTGTACACACCGCCCGTCAAGTCATGGGAGCCGGTAGTGCCCGAAGCCGCCAAGTTTCATTGGTGCCAACGGCAAGATCGGTGACTGGGACTAAGTCGTAACAAGGTAGCCGTAGGAGAACCTGCGGCTGGATCACCTCCTTTCTAAGGGATTTCCTTAGACTTGCCATGGGGTTCTCAAGACAACGTCTTGAGTCCACCGGAGAGCAATCTCCAGCAAGTAGAAGTCAGCATATTCTCGTCCCGTCCTCCGCAAGGAATCGGGACATCCCGTCGGCAACGACGGCACAACGAACCACCCAACTGTTTACGATATACCACGGCCCCCGGTCTATTCATAGATCGGGGGCTGTAATTTTTGTTGGTTGCATCAACAACGAGCCCCGAGCGTAAGCGAGCGGGGGAAAGGGGGGCGCAGGGCGAACATAGTATCCGACGTCTGCCGACGGGCGCTCTGATTCAAGACAAAGACTTTTTAACGCAGAGGTCGCTGAGAGCACGGAGAAAGAAGAATCAAAGACAAAATTCTGCTGTTGCTCTTTGGATTTCTCTCCGCGTTCTCGGCGACCTCTGCGTTAAAATGGTCTTTTGATTAGCGGATGACGTACCCGACCGACTGATTTCCTGATCACGCCGCCATCTTCGCTTCGCTGTTCATGCTGGCGCTGGTGATGCTCAGCCCCGGCCCGCTGCGGCCGAAGTTGATGATGAAGATGTCGGAAACCGGCCCGGCGGAGTCGGCCCGCTGGCCCTGCACGGTGTATTCGACGCTGTCGGGGCCGGAGAAGAATGTGCTGTCCACGAACCGCTTCTCGCCGGTGACACCGACGAACATGAACTCCGTCTGGCCTTCCTCTCGTCGGCGGATGATGTACGAAGTGCCGACGGTGCCGACCGGGTTCGACGCTTTCCAGCGGAGTTCCAGCGCGCCGGTGGTGGGGACCAGCGTCACCGTGAGGTCGCCGGGCTTGGCGGGCGGGGGCGCGGGCTGTGGTGTGGCGGGCGGCGGGATCTGGGCGAGATTATAAATAACATCCGGCTTGCTGGCGTTCTCGGCGAAGGCCTTGATGGTGCGGATGAGGTCGCTGGCCGATCGCCGCGCGTCGGTGACGGATGCCTGGAGCGTGATCGTCGCCGCCCGCGCGGCCTGATCGGCGGCGAGTTTAGCGTTGTACGCATTGTGGGCGGCGGTGGTGAGAGATTGGAACGCCGTCGCCTGCGCGGGCGTGAGTCCGATCGCCACGGCGTTGGCCGTCCACACGGGCGCGTGTACATCAAAGAACTGGATCAGGTCCTGGGTACGTGACGGTAGGATCGGCATGGCGGGGTTCCTTGTATAAATGCCGCAGAGATGGAAACAGATAGCCCGACCGTAAGGAAGGGCTCGGTACGCTCGGTTGTTGATGCACGCTACGAGCAGGCTAAAACCACACTAGTATTCGGCCACGCACGCGACTCACTCAACACGCAAGAGCGAGGCACGGCACGTTAACTACGAAAAAGGCGGCCAGAAGTGAGAAGCCGTGCGGTTTATGCGGAGTGGGGTAGAGAACTGGCCGCCTTCGGCGGCATTGCGATGCCATCGGGAGCGGCGGGCCTGCCCTCGTGAGCCGTTCCCATGCCACGCGGAATCACTCCCATGCCATGTTGAGTGGCTCACCTGCCATGCGGAACCGTTCCGATGCCATGCGGAGCGGCTCCTGAGCCATGCGGAACGGCTCAAGAGCAATGCGGAACTGTTCCCTAGTGCTATGTCACACAATAACTTTAGGATAAACCGACTTTAGTTTAGTCCTTGCATCGTCGACCTTGAACTGCCAGTCTACGCCGCGTTGTTTGG
>JANLTA010000793.1:0-1913 GCA_031362705.1 Gemmataceae bacterium
GTGATGCCGACACGATGCAGCGTGAAGCTGCTGCCGATCTTTTCACCCACGACCAGCGGGTCACGGTCATCAAGTCCTCGCAACGCTCGAAATGCGCCGTAACGCACTTCGGGCGATGTCGCGCCCAGTAGATCATTGAGTTTCGTCCGGCAAATCGACTCGTTCAACGACGCGAGTGCCATCAAAGCGTAAGCCGACACAAACGGATGTTCTTCGGCCTGTTTGGCGAGTTCCTCGGCACACGCCGGGCTACCCAGATATGCGAGCGCCTCAGCAGAAGCGAAGCGGACCATCTCGTTGGAGCTTTGCAGCCCGAGCTTGAGTACGGGAATGCTGTTGGCCCCGAGTGCTTCCAATCGCAATGCCGCGGTGATGCACTTTTCGGAATCGAGCAGTTGGGCGTTGAGTTTCTTGACATAGGCACTGTCAGTGTTTGGTGTGCCTTCGAGTGGAATCAGGCGCACGACACGCAGGAAGCGTTCCATATTGTGCCGGTAGATTCCAGGCACATTCAACACGACATGTGTATCGTTCTTGGCGGCGGCGATCGGTGCGGCCGACCCGCCGGGTCCGTGGAACGTATCGTTGACTCGGGCCGCGATCCCCAGGGCCGCTTTGACGCTTGGCGGATTCACTTCCATGACGAACGGCCGATCCGGAGTCAGCGTCTTGCCGCCGCCCCACACCTTGCCCAACTTCTGCGAAGGCTCTTCCCTGTCATCGCCGATGGGAATGCCGGCCAGCACCGGACCTTCCGCTTTCATCAATGCATGGCCACGCAGCAGGCGATCGGGCCGACTGGCGTCGGCACTGATGTTTTGTGAGCTTTCGAAACTGTAGAGCCAACAGACGTTGAGCTTGCCGCCTCGCAGACTGGTCGTCCGGCAATTGTCGGGCACGGTCACAACGACATCAATGAACTCGCCTTTCTTCGCACCGGGCGGAATCTCCGCCCAGACGTTGACCAGCGACGTCGTTTTCGACGTGAATAGTTCATTGATGTTCGAGATTTCGAGTTTCTTGAGATCGTTTTCGAGTTGAGCGCGGGCATTGCCTGGGGGCACGCCGCCGCCCGTGTCGGCCAGACCAGTGACGATACCGACGCCAATGACCTTGATCGGCGCGGCATTGCTGACGGCCGTCAGGTCGCCGACGGTGCGCGATTCGACCTCGCGGTCGGCATCGTCCGCCTTCTGCGACCGGAATTGTTCCTGCATGCAGCCCGCGCAGACGCTCAGTAAAGCGGCAAACGCAGTCAATCGGCGACCCATCATGGTGCGCCCCCTAGCGCCATACAGATGCCCGGGCCTTACCCCCGCCCGCGCGGCATCCATCCGTCCAACGGAAATACCTCTTCCGAGTGTGGCGGCTAATACCCGATTGGGTGAATATGTCAAGATCGGGATGTGTGAGATGAGTCGCCGCCCGATTATGGTGCGCGTGAGTACTGTGTATTTGTTTCAAACTCGTTTCATCTGGCGGGCACGCCTACGACTTTGCAACGAAGCCACGGTTGAGGCGGGATTTAAACTCAACGTTTGTTCCAGGCGAGAGGGGGTGCCCTCTCCAGAAGAATTAAATGGAGTGAAACGATTTTTTCTCATCTACATAACTCTTTTTCCGAATATATGTTGTGGCAAAACAGTCAACTTGGCCCGATATAGCACGGATTGAAACAAACGCAAGTTGGTAGATGCGTAACGCGGTAAGAACTGGCTGGCCCACCTAGTCGTCGTTTCGCTGCGAGGCCGGTGGGATCGGATTGAACACAGAAAAGTGTCTTGCGCAAGTGGGAACGACACGACGGACCGCAGCGGTGGCCCGGCTATCGGTCGCCGACCGAATGGTATCGTGATTCAAATGGCATCCGGCACATGTTCCGCGAAGCGCGCGACGACGGTGGGACAGGGAAA
>JANLTA010000794.1:0-3943 GCA_031362705.1 Gemmataceae bacterium
GCGGGAACTTTTTTTGCAACTGCGCTGGACATTTTTGAATTGTAGTGTACAATGTTACATGTCGGCATCCGGAGCCGATGAATTGACGCAAGGTGCGGGATCGGATCCAGCCCGTGGCAGGCGTCAATTGCAGGTAGATCCGTGGATCGAGTTGATTCAACCTTGGAAGACCAACGCCGGAACTGGTTTTCCAACACGGAGTCAGCGAAATCCCCGGATGAATTGGTGTCTGTTGAAAGGCGATGCCGCGGGACAGCACGATCCGGCGTTACCGTCGCGTAAACAACCTCACCACCTTCCCCCTCGCCAACAGCGACAAATGAGCCGACCTGTTCGGCTCACAAACAAAGCGCCACACGCGCCCACCTCGAGTGTGGCAACCAGGTTGGCCGCCGCGGTCGCGGCGAGCGCGACCATTACCCCAAGTGCCCGCGGCATCCCCTTTCCAGCGCGTGGGAGTGCGCGCGGGCGGATATCGGGGGCGAGGGATGACGGATTGTGGCTAGTGGTCTATGGATCGGGACCGACGGGCTGGTGATTGATCGCCAGCGAGAGTGTTCTTTGACAACTGAACTGCATTGTGGCGCGGACCGCTGCCCGAAGTGGGGGGCGACCGGCATCGCCCGCATGGATCATCGCGAGAGTGTATATCCGCTGGTTGAATGTGATCGTGATTGTCGCAGCTGTAACGCCACCCGGATCGGCAATCAATGAACGGGCAAGAAAAAATCGGGGAGAATAGGAGACGACTGTGATCAATACAGCCAATCTCCGGTGCGGGCCGGGAATAAACCGGCCCAGGACGTATCATGGAGAGAAGAGGCCGCCGCCGCGGGTGCGGTGCCGGTGTTTGTTGTTCAATTACAAAGGAAAGTCCAAATGAAGAAGCTTCTATCCATCGCACTCCTGGGCGCGTTTGTCGGCCTCGTCGGCCTCACCGGTTGCTCGGACACCACCAAGTCGGGCACGAAAGAAGTCAAAACGACCACGACGCCGGACGGCAAGAAGGTCACCGATACGAAGGTGGATGAAAAGAAGGTGGAAACGCCACCAGTCAAGAAAGACTAGTTTCCTAGTGCATCGGGACCGGTCGCGTTGCCAAGTGACCGGTCCTTTTTTCCTTTCAACTAGACTTGCCCTTAGTCACTTCGCAGCCGCATTTCTTTGCATCATCTCCAGCGTTTCCTGCGACCATCATTCGCTTCGACATCATCACAGACGTTGGCATGGGGTTGCGAAAACTGCCTAAATCAACGAAAATGCCTGACATTGGGGATCACGAATATGCTCTCAAATCCCTTGTTTTGGACGGCGTGTGTCGCGCTTTTGGGCCTGGCATTGACGGTCAAACAGCTTTTTGCGCGAAAGGCCGTTCGCCAGCATCGTCGCCCGGACAAGCTGGACGAATGGAAAAATGAGACGCGAATCCAGTCGGATTACTGGGAAGGGCCGCTCGCATCACCCGACGACCGCCGGCAGCGAAGTCGCCGGCAGGCCGCTCCCAAAGAGATCCATTTTCGCCTATCGGAAGGTGAGACCGCCAAGGCCGGCTTTGTGATTGACCGCAGCAGTGGCGGTCTTCGCTTGGCTCTTGAACAATCGCTTCCAGTGGACGCGCACGTTTTTCTAAAGGCCGATCAAGCGCCGTCGGGCACGCCTTGGGTGGAAGCCGTGGTATGCTGGTGCAAACCAATGGACAATCGATTTGACCTCGGCTGTCGATTCGTCGGCAACGTGCCGTGGAATGTGCTGTTACTGTTCGGATGACACGGGAGAAACAATGCCTTGCGGCATTAAACTCACGCTTTGCCGGGCCAATATCGGACCAGACTAAGAAACATTCCAGTCGCGCGATCCAGTAGCGCCATGGTAGCCTCCTGATTAGGCGACGTGTCGGCCGACCAATGAGCGAGGACTCCCAGATAAAGCGACCAATAAAGATGTTGCCAACCGGACACGCCAGCGCGAGCCTCAATGCCGAAGTTGGCCAGTACATCATCGACCTGGGCCAGATGCACCTGACGCAATGCCATCCCATTGGTGTCTTCGGTATTCAACTGTGAATGAAGGCCGACGAGAACGTCCTTCAAATAACCGCGTGTAGGCTTAAGGTGCCGAAGTTCAGTGGCGACAAGGCCGAATAGCCACTCGTCCAACGTGCCCGCCAGTCGGCGGCTAGCTTCAAACTCAACGTGGGCCGTCTTCAGCAGTTCCACAACCAGCGCTAACGCCAGCTCTTCCTTCGACTGGAAGTAGTTAAACATCGTCCCCGTCGCTAACCGTGACTTAGCCGCGATGTGCCGGGTCGTCGTCGTGCTGAATCCCTTTTCATGAAACAAGTCGCCGGCGACTTGCAATAGTCGGCCGCGAGTTTCATGTTTCTTTTCAACGGTGACTCGCACGCAAAACCTCTAATATGACTGTGGTCATAATGATATTGACACTTGCCGGTCTTGTCGATATCAAAGTGATCTTGGTCACAATAGATCATAAGGCATTGTCGGGCATTGGTTTATTGAAGCGCCATTGAAGAGCTGAACACGGTAGGCTGATCTCCGTGATTTCCCGAGACGTTGGCCTGTGACTAAAGCAACCCGATCGGCTGGTCCGCGAGCCAATGGTGTTTCACGCCAAGCTGGCCCAAAGGCTCGCGAGGCCCAAGTCAGAATAAATAATTGTCCGGGGCGTATGTGTGAGACGTGACTGCAGCTTGTAAGTTGCCGTGGATCTACTTAGTTTAGACACATCCCCTGAACACCTCGTTCGCGGTTTCGGCCGCATTCGTCGTTGCCCACTCCGGATATCTGCTTTTCGCATTTGGTTGCATCTTCAACGGAGGACGTCATGTCTACGTGGAGAGTTTTTGCCATTCTGTTTATGGGGCTGCTCTGCCTTACATTGGCCTCAGCAACCGTGGTTGTCCCGATGTCAGAATCCGCAGGCGACCATCCCTGGCTTTGGGTAGCAGGATTGGCCGTTGCCACCGCCGGCATGGGCGCGCTGTTCGCCCTCTTTTTGAAAAACTCGGAACGAGCCATGAAGTAGCACGACACTTTGAATGACGATGCCAGGTACGTCATGGTCTGCTCAGGCACAAGGAGGGCGTGCAACAATGATATTTTGGTTACGACTAAGCGAGCGTCGGTATCGACGCCGCGCGGCATGTAAACTTTAGTTATCACCTTACGCCCCGCGATCATCACAAATGATAAGTCTAACGTTGCTTCCAGTCGATCGCGCTGCCCGCATATCATGTAGTTCGACGTAAAGGCCTCTTATGTAAGTCATTATGATTGAGTTCGCTTTGATGTGTCTTCAGTCGCGTAACGGACTCGCCGACATCCTCCCAACACTCGGCCTAGCGTGCGCATTCACTGGCATATCAATTGCATAAAGTGCGCACATGACGGCTGCTTAGGCGGTCTTTCCAGGTTCCGGTGACATTAAAGGTCGCCAGGAATGGGATGTTTTGGATTAGACTGGCAACAGGTGGTGCCTCGCAGATGTACAAACACATGTTACTTGGCGGCAGCCGTCGTCGTTTCGTCAGGCCAGCGAAGACAGCATTCAAGTTGCTGCAGCTTGAAAATCGCTGGTGTCCTACGATCACCGCCGTCATGGCCGGTGGTACGTTGACGATTACGGGCAATGGCGGCAGTGACCACGTTATTGTCACCCAAGAAGACGACGGCGATCTCCGCGTTTTGGGGAACAACGGTAGTCTCGCCAAGGTATTTGATGGCAACTCCGTCACTACGCTTAAGGCTAATCTCGGGGCCGGTTTTAACAATCTGGACATCGACTTGACGGTATCGAACGGTGGGGACTTCGATCACGAAGGATTCGACCAGAATCCGATCATCATGGTCACGGCCGGCAACGATAGCGACACCGTCACCATCAATTTGGGCGATGATGCCGGCGGTGGTGGTGGCGGTGGCGG
>JANLTA010000891.1:0-2042 GCA_031362705.1 Gemmataceae bacterium
GTTCCCGTTTACCAGTCAACGCCTGGATCTGGATGGGGTTGGCCTACACTACGTTGATGAGGGTACCGGCCCACCCGTGCTTCTGTTGCACGGCAATCCCACATGGTCGTTTTTATATCGCGATATCATCGCCGCACACAAACCAGATCATCGAACAATAGCACCGGACCACGTCGGCTGTGGCCGCTCCGACAAGCCGTCCATGCGGCACTATCCGTACACGCTGGCCCGCCGCGTTGCTGACATCACCAAACTCATCGATACGCTTGTACCCACGGGTCGTATCAGTCTCGTCGTCCACGATTGGGGCGGCATGATCGGCATGGCCTGGGCCACGCGGAATCCGGAACGGGTTGATCGCATCGTTGCTATGAACACGGCGGCATTTCGATTGCCGAAAGGTAAACGCTTGCCGTGGTCCCTGCGTGTCGGCCGCAATCCCATTCTTGGCCCGCCGCTCATTCGTGGGCTCAACCTATTTTGCCGCGGCACCGCGAAGCATTGTGTTGTTCGACGTCCATTGTCGCATGAAGTGCGCGAGCAGTTTCTTGCACCATACGGGACCTGGGCCGACCGCATCGCTGTGGACCGCTTCGTGCGCACGATTCCGCTGTCATCACGTGATGATGGCTACGACATTGTCGAACAAACGGAGAAAGGCCTGAGCCTACTCGCCGATCGCCGAGTTCTGCTCGCCTGGGGATTGAAGGACTTCGTCTTCGACGGCGACTTTCTAGCCGAGTGGCAACGATGGTTCCCCAACGCCGAAGTCCACGCTATTGCCGATGCCGGCCATTACCTACTCGAAGACGCCGGCGATGAGTTGATTCCCCATATCGTGCGATTTCTGAAGCCATGAGCGGCAATGCCAACATCGCCGGACGGCTGCCGGAGATGGCGCGGCAGCTTACCAAACAACGCGCGATTGTGTCGCCACCGCGGAAGTTGGATTTCTTCAGCCGCGTCAACCGCGTGTTTAACACCGACATCTTCGGCCGCGAAAACGCTCGAAAGGCCGTCTGGCTCAACTTCGAACAACTCGACATTTACATACATCAAGTGGCACGTGGGCTGAAATCCTTCCACGTTCAACCAGGAATGCGCACCGTCGTCATGGTGCCGCCCGGGATACAGTTCGCGGCCTATGCGTTTGCCCTATTTCGGCTCGGCGCGATGCCGGTGTTGATTGATCCCGGCATGGGTTTGCAAAACCTGGGTGCCTGCATTGAAAATGCCAGCCCAGGAGCGTTCATCGGTTCATCAACCGCTAAATGGGTCAGGCGTTTGTTTGGGTGGGGCCGCCGCTCCATTCGCGTCAAGCTATCCATCAATGAATTGGGAACCTGGCCCATTAACGATGACAATGAGTTTGTACATGACGAAGCTCTCAAAGCTGATGACGTAGAAGTCAGCGAACAGATTGATTCCGACCCCGCCGCCATTCTCTTCACCAGCGGCAGCACTGGCCCCGCGAAAGGCGCGGTTTACACGCATGGCATGTTCCAGGAACAAGTGTGTCTGATGCGCGACGTGTTTGGAATCGAACCCGGCGAGATAGACCTCTGCACATTTCCACTATTTGCGCTGTTTGCGCCGGCGTTGGGAATGACGTCAATCGTGCCCGACATGGACCCGACGCGGCCGGCCAAGGCTGATCCGAAGAAACTCATCAAGGCCATCATTGATTACAGGGTGACCAACCTGTTTGGCTCGCCAGCGTTGATCGATGTGTTATCGCGTTACGGCGAAAAGCATGACATCAAGCTGCCAACTTTACGTCGGGTGATCTCCGCCGGCGCTCCGGTTTCGGCGACTGTGATCGAACGCATGACCAGGATGCTTAATCCAGGCGTGCAAGTCTTTACGCCATATGGTGCAACGGAAGCGCTGCCCATCGCCGTCATCGGCAGCGATGAGGTATTGAGCGAGACACGACATAAGACCGATCAAGGTGCCGGCATCTGCGTGGGTCGGCCGGTGGGGCATATTGAGGTGCGGATTATTCCGATTGATGACGGGCCTTTCCCCTCACCCCCGACCCC
>JANLTA010000895.1:0-3050 GCA_031362705.1 Gemmataceae bacterium
CCACGTCGGGTTCTCGTACCACACCACCCGATTGGCATCCGCCACCACAATATCCGACTTGCCATCCCCATTCACATCCGCAATCACGACGCCATACCCCACCTTCAACGTCGCATCAATCTCCTGCATGCGAAATGTGAGCTCGGCGGCGGGGGTGAGGGTGGGGAGGAGAGCGGCTATACCAACCAGCACTAATTTCATGACAATAGCCTCGGCTTGAACGGCTTCAGATTATTGTGGCGCAAATAACACCGATAACGGCATAACATAGGCTATTGTAACCAACTGGGTCAGCGCATTGATTTTCCGATTGAAGCGATTCTTGACTGGGCGTTGGTGCCGCACGTTGGCCACCATCGCGGTCATGATCGTAACGTGGGCTGTGTGGTGGCATTGGCCGCCGCAGCCGGAGTTGAGGTTAGTACTTAGCGTTCCTGAAGATACGAATTCGTGGGAGTTTTCTCCCGACGGCCGATCAGTGATTTGTGTCGAGAATCTAAGCTCGAACCGAGCGCTTGAGCGCGGCACTCCTCTTCGAATGTGCATCTTTGAGTTGCCCGCTGGCATCCTGCGAACGACGATCGAAGACAAAGAGCCATACCATGGCTGGGATTTTTCTCCCGATGGCAGTCGCTTGAAAGTTTCCTTTAGCGACTGGACCAAACAACTCCGCGAAGCTCCCACCGGTCGCTTGATCCATCATTTCACCAAACATGATACCGATGGGTCCTATCTTGGATTTGTACATTGGTCGCCCGATGGTCGCCATTGGATAACCGATGGCGACTCACTATTCGTTTTTCGAGCGGAGAATGGCGAGCGCGTTGGCCGCCTTAACAATCTCAAATGGCTCTATTGGTTTCGTCCTAATGGAACTGGCCTTGTTGCGCTGGACGAAAACAAAGGTAAAATTGGCATCTATTCCTTTGATGCCGCAAAGCCAATAGTCGCAATTCCGTTGCCCGGACCATTGACAAATGATCCTTGGGCATTCGATGGTCCTCCCAAACCTGGCACTATTGCAGTTCGCGACTTGGCCATTAGCGCCGATGAGACTGTCGTTTTTGCGTTGCTCACACGATTTAAGAAAGAAGATGGAAAAGACGGTTCGGATCACATGATCGCAAGGTGGTCGAGAAAACAAAACTCTTGGACGGAAGTCAACGTTAATTTGGCAGGGAAGGACGATCGCGTGCCGTGCAAGCTAGTCATCTCGCCCGACGGCCGCTTTGCGTCGCGACATACGTTTGTTCGTGTTGGGAACCGATGGGCCGACACAGGACCGCCGGATGCTCGGACGCTTTGGGACTTTTCTGTCGAGCCACCACGCTGTTGCAATGACTCGGGCTTTCCTGGCGTTGGCGAGGTTTCGTTTGATTCGTTAGGAAAGCGCATTGTCAATGTTGGATCGAATGGCTACGAGGTTTTCGACGCCGCCTCCCTAGTGTTAATCAGCCGCGAGACAAACTCGACTTTCGGCAACCCCTTGTGGTCGCAAGACGCGAGGTATATGGCGCTCAACGAAGTCGCTCCATCCAACATCAGCAAGCAGTTGCCCAAATGGCTGCCCGCCTGGTTGCAGCGCTTTGTCGAACCACAGAAACACCAGCGAATTGTTCGCGTCGCGGACGGCACGACGACCATCCGCATTCCGGGTCGAATAACGCCGTCGTGGACAAATGACGGAAAGTTGTGGACAGCGATGCCGCTTGTTCAAGAGCACGTGGGTGGACCACTGATTCTCGAACGCTGGTCCCCCGAACGGCCGACGCCCTGGTGGTTGTGGGCGCTGACCAGCGTGGCGGTGATGCTGGTACTGAGAAACCACAGATGGCTTCTGCGCCGGCGTGTCGCGTCGGTTCCATCCTGACAAATCCGCGCTGTGATCGGGTCGCCCGATCCGACCACTTCTTGGACCGCAGGTCTCCGTTTGTTGAGCCGCTCTTTCGCAGAGAGAACCCTGCGGTTGTAAGCGCAAACTGATGCAACACCGTGGGATTATTTTTTCAACTGCGCTGGACATTCTTGAATAGTAGTGTACACTTGTGTATGTCGGCCTCCGGAGCCGATGGTTGACGCAGGCGGCGGGGTCGGATCCAGCCCGTTGCAAGCGTCAATTGCAGAGTTGATCTGTGAAACGAGTTGATTCCACAGTCGGGAGACGGATGCCGGAAGAGGTTTTCCAATGTGGGATCAATGAGATTCATGGATAAGTTGGTGCTGTTGAAAGGCGATGCCGCGGGACAACACGATCCGGCGTATCTGTCGCTTAAACGAACTCACCACCTACCCCCTCGCCATCAGCGACGAGTGAGCGGATGCATGGGCATCGAGCTCAACATAAAAAGCCTCCACACACGCCCACCTCGAGTGTGGCAACTAGGTTGGCCGCTGCGGTCGTAGCGAGCATGACCATCATCCCAAAGTGCCCGCGGCTATCGCCTTTCCAGCGTGAACGCGATTGTTGTGTGAGCGTGCGCGCGGGCGGACTCTGGGAGCGAGGGAGTTGTTATTGCACAAGGTTAGTTGTTTGCGGTCTGCGGATCGAGACCGAGTTGGCTGGCGGTTTGCCGCCAGCGAGAGTGTTCTTTGACAACTGAGTTGGGAAGGCCATGAGCGGCATGCTCACGACTCGGCGTGAGCATGCCCGGCCAAGGAACGAATGTGAATCGATCAAATCACGAACACGACCCACCGCGTGCGCGAGCTTGGACCGATGAGCAGCAGATCGGGTTTCATTCCGGCCGTGCATCTCTATATTCTCCTCTAATTTGCCCGTGGCCGTCCGCATTGACTTGGGAGTTGCATGCCCCGCCGTTCCGACTTGCGCAAGATTTGCCTGATCGGCTCCGGGCCGATTGTCATTGGCCAGGGTTGCGAGTTCGATTACTCCGGCACGCAGGCGTGCAAGGCGCTGCGGGCCGAGGGGTACGAGGTCGTTCTCGTCAACTCGAACCCGGCCACGATCATGACCGATCCGGACACGGCCGACCGCACTTATATCGAGCCGATCACGCCGGATGTGCTGGAACTCATCCTCGAACGGGAAC
>JANLTA010000899.1:0-7066 GCA_031362705.1 Gemmataceae bacterium
TCGACCGACAACCCGAACTGTTCAAGCGACACGACGCCCTCGTCGCGGATTTCCTTTTCCAACTCGTCTGGATTGATGTAGATGCCGAATAAGTTAGCGGGCAAGCCATGCTTAACGGTTGTCTTTCCGGAACCGTTCGGCCCGGCGAACATGCGCAACCGCGGCGTGCTAACGCTCACTGCGTGGCCCGTTTCTTGCGGTTGCTCACTTTCGTGCGCGGAGGCAGCGTCTTCAAGACTGTTTTTCCGGCCGGGCCGACGCGGACGAGATTCTGTCCGTCCATGACCACGACCGGCCGCCCCGACGCCCGCGCCCGCGCTTGTGCCTGCTTCAAAGCTTTCACCGCCAACAACGGGACACTGTTTTCCTGTTCCGTCAGTTCGATGTCGCTCACAATTCCGCCTCCTTCGCTGTCGATGTGGATTATAGCAGTTGAGTCGCACCGTTACGCACGCACGCCTTCAACGCACCATGAATTGACGGATGGACGAAACCGACTTGTGTCTCTATGCCCGTAGAAACGCCCCTGGTTCCACGTGAAAGAAGCGTGCAAGCTTAGCGATTTGCGTGCGGTTGAGTTTGCGTTTGCCGGCTAACACCTCGGAAATGGTCGATTCAGCGATGCCCGTACCGGTGGCCGCCCGCGCCTGCGTGATGCCCTTCTGATCAATTAGAAAGCGCAACAGGTTCGCATCACTGACCTGCGGCATTGGCTTCGCATCGTCTTCGTATGCTTCGACCAAGTCACTCAAGACATCAAGGTAATCCTGCTCCGCAACTGTTAGTTTCTGCTGATCAATCAAGCCATCAATGACGGCAATGGCTGCGTCGAGATCTGAATCGGTCCGCAGCGGCCGCAATGGAAACTGGCGCACGAGGTCCAGATAACGGTCCTCGGTCTCACCGTAGATGCCGCGACTGGTGGTCACCTGTTTGACTGCCATGCTCAGCCGTCTTTCCATTTGCCCCGAGTGTATTCGGAGTGCGTTAACACGTGCCGAATGTACAACTTGCCGCGGTTGAAATGAACCGCGACGATCATCCGATACTTGTTTCCGCCGATGTCGAACACGACAAATTGTCGTACGCGGTCAGCCGTATTGAACGCATTTCGTATGTCGGCGAAGTTCTCCCATCTTGCATGCTTCGCAATCTGATACCACGCCTCAAGCGGTGCCCTTGCGCGCGTATTCTGCTCCCAGAAGCCACGGAGCTTCTTCTTCGATATGACGTGCATCTGACATTTGACCTCCGTGAGTCGTTTTCGCAGACCCCTAGCGTAAGACCCAGTTCGATCCCCTTCAACAGATTATCTTACTTCGCAAAATGCGAAGGTGTCAAGTCCATTGCGGCGATTCGATTGCAAATTGTTGCATAAGCAATAAGACTGGGCGAATCCCAGAAAATGTGATTAGCAGATTTCGCAACGGCGATGTTCGCCCATCGACGTGTTCGTTCAAATGAATCGAGATCATGTATGGCGACATCGTCAGACTTGCAAATTGAGGATCTGTTGAACGGAATTGCAACGGGCAATTACGTTGCCAAAGTCGGAAGTAAGTTCGGTTCTTGGTGGGAATGGGACGGCTTAGTGGCCGCGGAAGCGACACCAGAACAATACGCGGCATTTGGCGCAGCTTCGAGTGTCAAACTCGGCCACGCTAAGCCAGTAATCTGGCAGCAACAGCAATGGTCAGTCATACTGGTATACCAACGGGGGTTGTTAGCCCAAGTCAGCATTAATACCGAGCGTAACGAAAAGACGTCAACTGCTGTTAGTCATTTTCTGACTAATCTGCTTGGAAAAGGACAAGAGGTGCAGTTACCGCAAGACGCTGCACAATCAGTTACTCGAAGAGTTCTCTGGCAGGGAAAAGACGGCGAAGCTTGGGCCGTGTACAAAAAAATTGACCTGCAAATCAGCATCCAACGATTTACACGGTTTCGACGTTTCGTGTCGAGCGTCTTAAGGCTGTTTTGGCGTTCCGGGCCGGCAAGCAACTAGGGTCGGTCCAGGACCAACCATCACAGTCACATTCAGAACTCAGATCGGCGGCCAAGGACGCACTTTCGCACCGGCGTGCCATTGGAACGGCCCGTCTTCTCGCTCCGCTACGCAAGCTTCGCGTCGCGGCTAACCGCTGACGAGTGTCGTTTACTTGCCGGTTTTGGTCGCCCTTTTTCGTTGCTTCGCCCGCCGCAGCGCTTTGTCTATCTTTTCCATAGTTCGCACGTTGGGTTGGTTTTTGGCGGTTTCGATGCGGTGGACGGTTTCGATTCGGATGCCGGCACTTCGGGCGAGATCGGCTTGAGTGAGGCCAAGTCGGCGGCGTTCGCGGATGATGACACGGGCCTGAATGACGGCCATCGATTCAAGCGCGGGGAAGTTGCCGGCAACATTCGGTTTCGGTAACGAAGGCTCCCAGGCATCGGCTTGCTGCAAAAGTCGCTGGTACTCGGCTACCTCCAGCACGATCATGGATTTGCCGTTGATCGTCCGGCGCTGCGGCGTATTAGTCATAAAAATCGCTCCGATGTCCGATTTTGTCGATGAGGATGTCGTCGCCAGAGGGGCGAAAGCGCACACGGTAGTCACCGGTGCGAAGGCGAAACCAACCCGCCAATTCCCCGGATAGTGGTTTGGCTCCGCTGACATCCGGCCAATCGCCGAGCCGCAACGTAAGCTTGCGAACACGCTCGCGAATCACGCGAGGTAACTCGCCAAACTGCTCCAAGGCCTCCGGTGTCAGGCTCACATCGGCCATGCATTGAAACTATGACGGATATGACATTTTTGTCAAGTAGTATCAGCACGGTTTTGAGTGCCGGTGTTGGCGGCACGCTATGCAATTGGTTTCGACTTCCGGCTCGTTCGTTCCGATATGACTTTTTTCATTGCCTTGCGCAGTTGCGCGAGCGTAAACGAGTCGGGTGGCCACGGTGGCTTTAACAGAACGACCTTACTTTTGGTCCTTTTCGCCATGGCAACCTCGTCGCCTACTCTCGTGTCAGATCATCCCCCAGCTTCGCAATCGTCTCATGCGTCAGCACGTATGGCACATTCTCGCGGCTGGTTTTTGGTTTGCCGGAGGAGTAGCGCTTCAGGTTGGCGGCGTGGTGGCCGGTGAGGATGAGTTCGTAGTAGAAGAGGCGGTCGCCGCGCTGGGTGGGGGTGGCGCTGCGGAGAAGTGCTTGGCCGGCGGTGGCGTCGACTTCGTAGATTTTGAGCGGTTCGAGTAAACCCGTGACCCGGCCGGCGGTGGTCACAGCGCGCTCGGTCAACTCGGCTGGCGTGCATGCGCGTGATGGGCCGGTGGTGGCGGTCAACTCGCGCAGTTCGCAGCTCAGCACGTCGGCGCGGTCTGCGGTGATGCCGATGGCGGCGCCGGGGGCGTCGAGTGTGATGGAATGGGAATGAGGGCCGTCGCCCTGGGGTTGCCAGGCGGTGAGGGCTTCAAGGATCTTTTCGTCGCGGGTCATCGGCGTCTCCGAGCGGCTTCGTTGAGTGAGCGGCTCCGTCGTAGCTCAGCAGCGTCGGTTTCTCATCCACGACAGTCTGCACGTGTACCGGGCGGCTCCACAGGGCGTGAAGGTTCGCTAATACATCTTTCGCCTCCCGGGCACTCAGGTCAATGCCCTGGTGCCGGTGGCGGAGCAATAACTCGCCTCGATTGCGGTAATTTCCGTCTGTAACAAAGATCCACGGTTTGCCGAAGTTCGTCAAGCCGAATAGCAGCCGCTCCTTCACTTGCTCGAAATCCTTCGATTCAATGAAGTACTGCCCGTACTGCTCCTGCCAGGCGTACGTGAACAAGTTGTGCTGGATGCAGAACTCCGGCGTCAGAAACGTGTCGATGAACGTGATGTCGCTGTGAACCTTGCGCACCTCGAATATCTTCTGGCGACCCAGGCCGGTGGCGCGGTCCCACTTCTGTTTCTTCTCGTGGTCCTCGCATTCATCCCATTCCTTGCCGAAGCGGCCCGTATTCCAGCGGAACTCGATATCGCGTAGCAACTCGATTCCGATCTTGTACGGGTTCAACCGCCCGCCCGACATTGCCATCGTGCCCGAATGATGGTCGGCATAATCAATGACCTCCGACGGCACGAGGGCCTTGGTGGTCATGATGGTGGAATGCCAGAAACTGGCCCAGCCTTCGTTCATGATCTTGGTCTGGCCCTGCGGCATGAAGTAATACGCTTCATCGCGGATGATCGAGAGGACGTCGCGCTGCCAAGGTTTGAGCGGCGCATACTCGATCAGAAAGAGCAGCACATCCTTTTCAGGCCGTTCCGGGAAGCTCTTGGCGGCGTCTTCGTGTTCCTTCTTGCGGCGTTCTTCCTCGGCCTTCAATGCGGCCGGGGGATTAATGTACTCGTCCATGTAATCTTTGGAACGGAACTTCGTCGGATGCTCTTCTTCGTTCTCATCCGCTGGTTTGAAATCGTACCGGGCTGAATCGCCGCGGCGTTTGATTGCCGTCGAGTGAATGTCGATGAGGTCATCGATCGATTGACACACGTCGAGAAACTTCTCGACTTCGTCTTCGCCATACTTCTCGACATAGCGGCGGACGCGCGACCCGTGATTGGCCATCTCGTCCATCATCTTGCGACTGGTGTGCGAAAAGTAGGCGTTGTTCTTGAAGAAGTTGCAATGCCCATACACGTGAGCCATCACCAACTTCTGGTCCACAGTATGATTGCAGCGCATGAGATAGGCATAACACGGATCATTGTTGATCACCATCTCGTAGATTTTGGAAAGGCCATAATCGTAGCCCTTCTTCAACTCCTCATACTGCATCCCGAAAGACCAATGCGGATACCGCGTCGGAAACCCTCCATAAGCCGCGATCTCATTCAAATCATCCGCATCAATGACTTCAAAAATGGTCTCGTAAAAATCCAACCCGTAGCCGCGCGCGTAGCCCTCGATCTCCTCTTTGAGCGTACGGAGGTGGCGCGGGAGTTTTGTGTCGTAGTAGGTGGTGATGGACATGGTGTTGTGCCTTTCCGTGCCTCCGCCTATCGTCCCGGAACCAAGATGCGGATGACGCTGATCACACCGTCAGTACCGACCCATATGTAGGCGACAAGCGGCAACTCGATGACCACGCGAAAGTTTCCATGTCGGGATTCACCAGTTTCGGGGCCTTCGGTGATCAGGCGCGACTGCATGCGGTGAGCAGCGGCAACAATGCGTGCCCGGAACCGGGACGACGCGGATTCTATGACGTGACGAAGAACTTCCTTGGCCCGTGTTGTCCAACTGACTTCGTACATTAGCCTTCAAGTCCTTCCATGACTTGCTCAAAAGTATACCGTGGCTGTGCCAATATCTCCCGCAGTTCCTCCTCCGTAGGCAACGGCGGCAAATCAATCAGCATGGGTTGATTGTCGTCGCCTCGCACGAGAATCGCGATGAGTTGACCCTTACTGTCGCAGAGTTTCACCGGATCATCGGACGATTTCAAAGCCCGCACTATCTCGTCATTGACTGTGATTTGTAGCATTTCGCCATCCTCAGCTTGCAACTGAATTCATTATGTTCCAGAAGCGGCGTCATGTAAAGTGGTGCTCATCACCGCCCTGTCCCCAGGAACTCCTTGATCGATCCCAGGATCGACTCCCGGTCGGGAATCTTACTGGTCACCACGTTTTCCTGTTCGCCGACCAGTTCGTGGACGTAGTCGAAGAACTCGCCCGAGCCGTAGGGGCTTTCGACTTGGCCGTAGCCGAACAAGTTTAGTTTTGGCAACATGCGGTCGGTGAGCAGGTCGATGCACTTGGGTGTGTCGTCGCCCCAGTTGTCGCCGTCGGAGAAGTGGAAGGCGTACACGTTCCACTCGGTCGGTGAGTAACGGGCGTCAATGATCCGGTCGGCTAACTCATAGGCGGCGCTGATCTTGGTGCCGCCGGACTCGCGGGTGTGGTAAAACGTGTGCTCATCCACTTCCTTGGCGAGGGCATCGTGGATGATGTATACGGTCTCCACGCCCTTGTAATGGCGCTTGATCCAAGTGTCGATCCAGAACGACTCGATGCGGACAATTTCCTTTTGCTCATCGGTCATGCTGCCGGATACGTCCATCATGTAAATGATGCACGCCACGGCCTGCGGCAACTGAATGTCCTTGGCCGCACGATAGCGCTTGTCCTCGCGCACCGGAATAATGGTCGGGTCGCCAGCATCGTAAGTACCGGATGCGATTTGCCGGCGAAGCGCCCTCTTGTAGGTCCGCTTGAAGTGCCGCAATCCTTCCGGGCCGACCGGGCGGATCGACGTATATCGATCACGCTTGGTGATGATGTTCTTCTTGCCCTTCGGCTCAATCCGCGGCAGCGACAATTCTTCACCCAAAATCTGCGCCAACTCTTCCAGCGTGAATTCGACTTCCAGCAGATGTCCGCCCGGTTGATCACCGGCCTGTCCTTCGCCATCGCCGGGTTTTGGCGGCCCCAACGGCTGGCCGACGTCGCCCTGGCCGGAGCCTACGCCGCCGCCGCCTTTTTTTCCGAATTTGAACTGCGGCACTTCAATCTGTGGCAACGGAATCGAAACCAGATCCTTGCCCTTCTTGCCGATCATCTCGCCGCGCGTGATGTACTTGGCCAGATCCGACTTGACCTTGCCACGCACCAGCTTCTTGAAGCGCTGGGAATCGGTTTCGATTTTTTGGCCCATATTTCACCTTGGGAGGGCATCGCCCTTCCTACACCTATATTATGCCGAGTAGGGTAACGGCGCGAAGATCGATCAATCGGAAGCTGGCCAGAGAACGCTGAAAAACTGCACAGAGCAGTATTGAAACAGTCATACATAGGATCCAATCATCCAAGCAATACTCCATGCAATGGGCATCCATCCCGTCCACGCAACGATTTGGCCAACTGTACCTGGACGAATTGCTCGAAGCAGGCAGAGAAGAGAAATGAAAAACCAATAGCCGGTTAACCAGACGTTATAAAGTCGCTGCTGTACGCCGCCATCCAGGCAAGTCCCCATAAAAAGCCAATAGATGCCCTGAAGTATGACGAAAACGACGAACGGCCCGGCACTAGC
>JANLTA010000917.1:0-2940 GCA_031362705.1 Gemmataceae bacterium
ACGTAAATGGCCCGGGGATATTCGAGCAACAGAAACAACAGATAGGCCAACCATCGACCCGATGGCCGAACGCCATGTTGGCTCGCACGACCGGCACCCACAGATAACCCGGCCATCAAACCCGCTACCATCAATCCACCAACCAACGCAGCCGCCCCGGCCGTCGGCGCAACCAGAGCCGCGTAGGCCAACAAGCCGAGAAACAACCCTTTCAACAAGTATTCGACGCTAGTCCAAGGCATGAATGAGTCCGGGATTGGGCACGAGGTCAAAGATACGAAATCGGCCTGTCTGCCAACGAATCGCATCGACATAGGAGGGAAATTCCGAATACAATCAAATTGGCATGGTTTCGGCGCAGTAGAAATGTCGAGACGAGGTAGTTAGGATGCGATTCATTAAGGCGTTAGTTGCCGTAGCCGCTATTCTTGCGTTGGCACCTGCAGAGGCCCAAGCTAGCAAGGGTAGTGGAAGCCACGGTCCGTCACGAGGACGGAGTTCGGGTGACGTTTTCGTTCGCGGGTATCCAAGAGCAAATGGCACATTCGTTAGGCCGCACATGCGGTCACGTCCAGACGGCAACGTATTTAACAACTGGTCGACGTGGGGTAATGTCAACCCGTACACAGGTAAGTTCGGTAGTGTCGATCCATTTCAAGTGCTTGCGCGTAGGGAAGCCAAACAAAATGAAATGGCTATCAATGTTTCGCACATGAACCCGGCTGAAAACGGGATCCAAATAGCAACTGAGAAAAAAGCGGTGGTTCATTCGCCAATCGTCACCGTAAAACCTATTTCGGACGAAGGCCATGCAGAGTTCTCATTGGAAACCGTCCGGGCTTTGAAAGCGAACAGAAATACAAATGCGGCTTGGATTAAATGTAAGGAGCTAATCGAGCGGTTTCCGAATACCAAAGCGGCCGACCAAGCAAAGGCGTTGCTGCCGTCCATTTACGACTAGATTGTGATGGAGCGTCGTCCGCCATGAATACACCGTTGGACGCACTTCGCGAGGAACTGAGTTCGCTGTCGGACAATGACGCAAGTGAAGCGGAGTTGCGCGGCAATGATGACCTAAAGTTGGGGGTGGTGCTATTGCGGCGCATCAATGAATTCGAATCCGGAAACGTCCTGCTCATTTCCAGCGAGCAGGTATTTGCTGACCTGGAACGAGTGTATCCATGATTGCCCAATGCACTCCATCAATCCAAATACACAAACTCATTCGCATTCAGCAGCATCAGGCAATAGTGCTGCAAAGCTTGATTCTTCGGTAGCTTGTGTTTGTCTATCACATTTGCGATGTAAACCACATCTTTGCTAACTTCGTTGTCGGTGGCCACGCGGCCAGTTGTGAGGCGGATGGCACGGCGGACTTGCGCGGCGATATCGTCGCCAGCTTCCTTGTACAGACGCTCGGCGAATGCCTTAGCGCTCTTCTGCAGAAACACGCCGTTCAACATGCCGAGGGCCTGCGTCGGCACGGTCGTGGTGTAGCGGACGGGGCAGCTTGAATCCGTGTCGGCCTGGTCGTGGGTAGCAAGGATCGGCAGTTGCAACGAACGTTTGACGCAGACGTAGACGCTGCGGCGATTGGCCTGATCGGGCGGCGATGTGTGCCAGCCTTCGCCGGGGACGGATTGGCCGGCCAGCACTTCCTTCGGGATTGGCGGGAACACGCTGGGGCCGGCCGCCTGCAAGTTGAGTTGGCCGCTCACCGACAAGATCGAATCGCGCACTTCCTCGGCCGATAATCGCCGCATCGGGAAACGCCAGAACAGATGGTCGGCCGGATCGGCTTTCAAGGCCGCTTCGTTGCCGCGCGATGACATGCGATAAGTGTTGGACATCAAAATCAACTTGTGCATCTGTTTGATGGACCAGCCTTGGCCCACGAACTCGGTCGCGAGCCAATCGAGCAGTTCCGGGTGCGTGGGTTTGTCGCCGAACTTGCCGAAGTCGTTGGTGCTGCCCACGATGCCGCGTCCGAAGTGCCAGTGCCAAATGCGGTTGGCCATCACCCGCGCTGTCAACGGATTGCCCGGCGAGGTAATCCAATCTGCCAGCGCCGTACGCCGCCCGGATGTTTTCGCATCGGTCGCCGCGTCGGCAATTGTCGGATCGGGAGCATTCAAGACCTTTGGAAAACCCGGTGTCACCATGGCCGCACTGGCATGCGGATTCCCGCGGATCAGCACATGTGTCGCCGGCGGTCGTGCCATGCAGTTATTGACGCTGAGGGCCAACTCCTGGTGCGGATCAGGTTTCTTGCGCAACTCTTCCAGATCCTGCCGTAACTTGACGAATTGCGTTTTGTCATCGCCTTCCAAAAACTCATGCACCTTTTTGCGGACTTCGTCACGCCGGCCGTCTTGCACTTTTAATTGATCGGCAGGCGGCATCTTGGCAATAGCCGCATCTTCAAGTGGCCGCATCTGGCTGCGCAACTCATCTCGCCGCGCGTTGCGGGCAGCCAATTCGGCTTCGTAGAGCTTTCGTTGCTCGGGCGGCGAAATGTCAGTCAGGTTGAATTTCGAACGCACATCGCGGTTGTCGCTGAATGGCCGGATGTCGCGGAAGAACGCCACCATGCGGTAATAATCCGATTGCGGCAGCGGGTCGATCTTATGATCGTGGCACCGGCAACAATTCAGCGTCATGCCGAGAAACACCTGGCCGGTGGTGGCTACGATGTCGTCGTAGCCATCGAATAGAGCCTGCTGCGGATCAACCGGCTCATCGTCCCACAAACCCAGGCGATAATAACCTGTGGCAATGATCCCATCGTTGCCCGCGCCGGGCAGTTCATCGCCGGCGAGTTGCTCACGCACGAAGCGGTCATACGGCTTGTCGCTGTTGAAACTGCGGATGACGTAGTCACGGTAACGCCAGACGAACGGTTTCGGCCCGTCGCGCTCATAGCCATTGGTCTCGGCATAG
>JANLTA010000925.1:0-1693 GCA_031362705.1 Gemmataceae bacterium
TTAAGCCCGACATCTGGCGTGCGTGCCTCGATGGTTCCGAGGAATTCGTCCCAGCGATGGACGTTGTCGCGATACGCCTGCTCGGCCGTGACCGGGTCGCGGTAGCGTATCGCCAACATCCGCGCCACTTCATCATTGGCGGCTTGACCGAGAACGAAGACGATTTCTTTGGCTTCATCCGGGGCCAACTCAAACTTGGCCATGATGCCCGCGCACGGATCGAGGCCGGTGCCGTGGCGATTGGAAAGCTCGGTGCGATGCAGGGCGGCCGGGTCGGCAGCGCTCCCGTTGCGACCGAGGAACTCCGTGCGGTCGCCGGTAATCGTGCGCGGCCGCAGGTTGACATCCGCGAAGGCGACTGCTGATCCAAACTCGGGGTTGTAAGCATTTCGCGCGAACAGGGCACCGCTTTCACCATCGATGTCTGTGAATATGTGCAGGCCGGTCGCTTCCCGTGTCGTGCCGAGTACCCACTCGGCGAAGAAAGTAGCGGACAAGCGGCGATGCTGTCCCGAACGGTTGGTGATGAGCAGCCGTAGCAACTTCACCGGGTCGTCCGACGGCACCGACATGCGCAGTTCTTGCTGCAACCCGGTATGCACGCGCTCAAAGACGCTATAGCCCTGGCCGTGTCGAGCGCGCACCCAACCGTTGCCCCGGGGCGAACATGGTAGCGCCGCCACGCTCCAAAACTCGCCCGACTGTTCGTCACGCAGATAGAGGGCTTCACCGACGGTGTCGCTCACCGGGTCGTTGGTCCACGGCGTGAGGCGGTTCATCTGGCTGTTGCCGGCCCACGTGCAGCCACCGCCCGCCTCGGTAACGACGAAGCCCGCTTGCGCGTTAGCGACGACGTTGGACCACGGCATCGGCGTGCCCGGCCCAGCGGGATCGTAGGTGATGACGTATTCGTGGCCATCCTGCGTAAAGCCGCCGATGCTGTTATCCAGTATGAGATCAGGCCGCGGCGCGAGTTGATTCGAGCCTTGCACCGTTGGCCGTTCCGGCACAAGCTGTGGCGGATGGTTCGGTATCTTCTCTGGCAGATCCATTTGATCGGACAGTGAACCGCGCTCGCCGAGCAGTACGACACGAGCACACGCGGCCAACAGGTGTCGATCCTCCAACGACATCTGGTCCGTCTTGCGCACAAAGACGCCGCCGGGGCGATCAAAAAAAGCGTTGATGTCGCCAGCGCGCACGACGCTGAGAATCTGTTCGTGAAACGCTTCGAGGTAGCCTTCCGCGTGCTCGTTCATCACGACCAGGTCGGCCGAAAAACCGTTGACGCGCCAGAAGTTGTGGGCGGCCGCCACCTGACGCAACAACCCGAGTTCATCGCAGTCTTTGATTCGTACTAACACGATCGGCAAATCGCCGGAGATGCCGAACTTCCACAACCCCGGCTGGGCTTGGCGATTGCCGCGAATCTGTTCCGGAGTGGCTCGCAGTTGCGTCGAGGGATGCAACACCAGTCCCGCGAGGCGTTGATAAAGATGCGACTCTTCGACGGTGACGTGCAGGTCGCGCAGCTCGACGTGGCTGTGCGCCCAAGCCAGGTCGAACACGCGGATCACGGCATGGTAGGCGTTGTACTGGTCGGCCAACCCCAGTGCCTCTTCACGGGTGTCGGCAAATGCCAGTGTGAATGCGATGCTCGCGCTGGCCCCGGGTTCCACGTGCAGCTTTTGCC
>JANLTA010000938.1:0-3884 GCA_031362705.1 Gemmataceae bacterium
CATCTGTGGGATGCCCGCGCAAACTCGGTTCCGCGCTTAGCGGTTGTTGAGCCGCAAGAGATGCAGGCTCATATCCCGTCAGACCTCGGTTCGGGGAGCTGGGAGAGCGTTGCGATTCCCTTCGCCGCGTTCGGGCCGCGCTTCGCGATGACCTCCACGTGAAGCCTACACCCCGACGTTGCTCGGCGAGTCGGTGACGACGATGGGCGCGAAAAGATGCTCCGTGCATGGAGCAACTTGTTTTCGGAACACTGGCACGATGGCGCACATGGAAACAACCAAACCAACCCGCAACGAAAAAGCCCGCCGCCAGCGCCGCCGGGAAGTCACCATCGAAATCCTGCGGACGAAGCATGAAGTCTTCACCGCCGCCGCCGGGGAAATCGCGAGCCGCGCGAAAGTGCCCGCGACCGCAGAAACCGTGATGGCCTTTCTCCTCGAAGGCCAATGCGACGCCAAAGACATCGCCGACATGTATTGCTGGAGCGTGCTGCATTGGCCCCTCGAATGGATCGACAAGGACTCGAACGCTCACATGGGCGGACTGAAAACCAACGACGGCGCAACAGCCAGAACAACAGTTGAGCCTGTTCGATTTCCTGCCATCCAGAAAGGACACATCCGATGACCACCTATCCACTAACCGGCTACGGCCTCATGGCGAAACGCCACTGGACGGAGTTTTGCCCGCAATTGGTGAAGGATCTGGAGGCGCAGGGGAGGTTGGAGGAGGCGCTCTACGAGGCGCAAGAAGCGACCAGCGAGGAAATGATGGAACTACGCAGCCGGCTCCAGAAGGAGCAGAGCTTGACGCCTCAGCAGGCGCACGACCAGGCGTGGGAGTTGATCCGGGAGAAATATATTCTCCTTCCGTTGGAAGAAACGGCCAGCGCCTAAACGCGGGCAACTACCGCATCCAGACAGCCGACCGGGTTGGCGAAGGCTCGCTCAAGCAGAAATGCCGCGCCAATTTCGCGGCCATCGAACTCGTCCGCAAACTCGACGAGGAAAATCGCGCGGCTACGGACGAGGAGCGAAGTGTTCTCGTGAAGTATGTCGGATGGGGCGGTATTCCGCAGGTCTTTGCCGAGCAGGCGTCAGGGGAATGGGAAGATGAACGTCAGAAGCTTGTCAGCTTGTTGACGCAGGAAGAGTTCGAGTCGGCTCGCGCATCCACACTGAACGCGCATTACACTGCGCCAGTCGTTGTCAGCGCGATTTACGAGGCGGTGACGCGGCTCGGCTTCGAGCATGGGCGCGTCCTTGAACCCGCGCTCGGCATCGGGCATTTCTTCGGTCTGATGCCGGAGGAAATGAGCGCGCACTCGCGGCTGACCGGGATCGAGCTTGATCCGATCTCAGCCAGCATCGCGCGCCGTCTTTACCCGGATGCGGACATTCGCAATCAGGGATTCGAGAACGCGAGGCTCGTGGATGGCGGATTCGACCTCGCGATTTCCAACGTGCCGTTTGGTGACTACAAGCTGCACGACCCGCAATTCAACGAACGGAACTTTCTCGTCCACGATTATTTTTTTGCCAAGGGCATGGAGAAGGTGCGCCCCGGCGGGCTGATGGTTTTCATCACGTCGAAAGGGACACTCGACAAGATCGACTCCCGGCTGCGCGATTACCTCCACGACAAGGCGGACTTTCTTGGCGCGATCCGTTTGCCCAATACGGCGTTCAAGCAGAACGCGAACACCGAAGTCACCGCTGACATCCTGTTTCTCCGCAAGCTGGAGGTCGGTGAGATTGCGAGCGGACCAGCGTGGTCGGTTCTGGCCGAGCACAGCAACGCGGAAGGCGTGGTTTTCCAGATCAACGAATACTTCGCTGCCAATCCCCACATGATGCTCGGCACGATGCAGCAGGTTGGTTCGATGTATCGCGGGGGCGAACCGGCACTGGTTCCCGATGCGCGCGATGTGGCGGAGGCGTTGCGTGAAGCAGTCAGTAATCTGCCTGCCAACATCTATCGTCAGCTCGCGCGGGAAAGGCAGGCCGGCAACGCCGAGAAGGAGGACATCCTTGCGCCCGATTACGTGAAGGAGAACGCCTACGCGCTCCACGACGGGCTCATTGCGATGCGTGTCGGCAATGTGTTGCAGCCGCTCGAAAATCTGAGCGAAGACCGTGCGCGGCGCATCCGCGGAATGGTCAAATTGCGCGATGCCGTGCGCGCAACGCTGCGCACGCAGATCGACGGCCGGGACGATGAAAACATCGTTCACGCCCGGCGCATCCTGAATGACCAATACGACTATTTCACGGCGCGCTTTGGGCCGCTCGATGAAAAGGCGAACCTCAGAGCGTTCGACAGCGATCCCGATTTACCGCTGCTTTTGTCGTTGGAGGATTTCAACGACGAGACGCGGAAGGCGACCAAGACGGCGATCTTC
Source organism: Gemmataceae bacterium (assembly GCA_031362705.1). Lineage (GTDB taxonomy): Bacteria > Planctomycetota > Planctomycetia > Gemmatales > Gemmataceae > JAIBBI01. The sequence continues at coordinate 2,403 of JANLTA010000938.1, forward strand.
CGGGAGCGAACGATTCAGCAGGCCAAGGCTCCACGCTTCGCGGAAACACCGAAGGATGCGTTGGTGCTCGCGCTGAACGCGACCGGACGCGCGGACTTGGCGACGATGGAGGCATTGTTGAGCCGACCGCCGGAAGAATTTTTGCCGGAGCTGAAAGGGATGGTTTATCGGAACCCGCAGAGTGAGCAGTGGGAGACCGATGACGAATACCTGTCAGGCGACGTGCGCTCGAAGTTGGTGGACGCGCGGGCCGCGGCGGAGGCGGACGCGCAGTATCGGGAAAACGTGACCGCATTGGAAGCGGTTCAGCCCGCCGACTTGAGCGCATCCGAGGTCGATGCGCGTTTGGGCGCGGTGTGGATTCCAGCGACCGACATCGAGGCTTTCGCGAAGACGCTGCTCGGCAGCGAAGGGATCACGGTGCAGCACGCGGCGGCGATTGGCACTTGGTTTATGAAAGCGGACTTTGCGGCGCGCGGTACGGTGGCGAACACGACGGAATGGGGGACGACAAGATACTCCGCGATTGAGCTGATTCAGGACGCGCTGAATCTCAAAACGCCGACGGTGTGTGACTCCGACCCGAAGACGGATGCTCGCGTTATCAACGCGCAGCAGACCGAAGGCGCACGGGATAAGATGGACAATATCAAAGAGCGCTTCAAAGGCTGGATTTGGGAGGATGACGAGCGCCGGGAGAGGCTGTGCCGCAAATACAACGACGAGTTCAACAGCATCCGCTTGCGCGTCTTCATTGGGAGCCATCTGACGCTTCCTTCCAGCAGCCAGCAGATCCAACTGCGCCCGCACCAAAAGAACGCCGTTTGGCGCATCGTCCAAAGCGACAGCACGCTGCTCGCGCATGTCGTCGGCGCGGGGAAGACTTACACGATGGTCGCCGCCGGCATTGAATTGAAGCGGCTCGGCCTCGCGACGAAGCCGATGTTCGTTGTGCCCAATCACATGCTGGGACAGTTCTCGACCGAACTGCTCATGCTTTACCCGACAGCAAATATCCTCGTCGCGGGCAAGGAGGATTTCGAGGCGTCAAAACGTGCGCGGCTTTTCAGCCGCATCGCGACTGGAAATTGGGACGGAGTGATTGTCACTCATGCGAGCTTTGAGAAAATCCCGGTGTCGGTGGAAACGCGGAAGGAGTTTATTGCGGAGCAAATTCACGAAATCAAACAGGCCATTCGCGAGCAGCGCAGCGAGCGCGGAACACGGCTGGTGAAAGAATTGGAGCGCGTGCAAAAGCGGCTGACGGCGAAGCTGGAAGGTCTTTCTGCCGACCACAAAAAGGACAACACGCTGACCTTCGAGGAGCTTGGCATCGACCGGCTCTTCATCGACGAGGCGCACAAGTTCAAGAACCTCTTCTACGTTACCAAGATGACTCGCGTGGCTGGTCTGCCGCAGATGCTTCCGAGCGCGCGTTCGACCTGTTCCTCAAGGTGCAGCACATCCAGGAGAAGAACAAAG
>JANLTA010000959.1:0-1736 GCA_031362705.1 Gemmataceae bacterium
TGCCATCAGTCTAAAGTGGTCAGTCCAATCGCCCGGTCGCAAGTGAGCCACCGAAATCCCGACGTGAATCGGTCCAACGAGGAGAAGCCAACCGATTGCCAGCGTTCGAGCCGTTTTCATGGTCAATACGCCTGTGAGTGGTGGAGTGGGGGTTTGTTAAAGTCGGCAACCGACACGGCCAGCACTTTTCGGCGCTCCTGTTGCATGCGACGTTCAAGGTCCGCCGTTTCGTGTCCGTAGTTCGACCGAGTCGTAAAGACGTGCGTTTTGTTTCGCGCGCGCGACATCGCGACGTACGAGGATTCCTTCGATGTCATTCCACTGCCAAGAAGGGCAAAGGCATGATCAACCGTAAGTCCTTGAGCCCGGTGCGTCGTCACGGCGTATCCGAGCTTAAGGTCGCAGTATGTTCGAGGATCAATGCTCCACAGGCAATTCGGCTCTCGATCCAGCCGAATGCAAATCGAACTGTCGAATCGATTAACTGAGACGACCGTTCCGATATCACCATTTTTCACCTGAAGTGTCTTGTCGTTTTTGGTGAAACGCACGCGGTCGCCTCGATGCAGCACTAGGCCGTCAGCCGTAGGCATTGCGAGTCCTGACTTCCCGAGAAGCCCATCCTTGCGACGTTCACTTTGAATAATGGCGTTTAACGTTTCGGCATCGCGATTCGTCTCTGTAATTACGAGAGAACGCTCAGGTTGCTTCCAAGCATCTGATCGCTTATAGCGGATGAAGAGATCGGTAATCGCCTGGTGTCGCGTGTCGGCTACTGATAGTAGCCCTTGTTCTTCGTGGGCTTTCAGGGCATCTCTTGCACGGCCTTCACGGACGGCTTGAATTGCGGCTCGATCGATGGGGTCAATCTGCCGTCGATTCTCTGTGAGCCTTGCCGCGGGACGCTTCGAAAGGATGTATTCAAAGCCGCCGCCAGCCGCGACCGAGGAATGCTGTTGATGATCGCCAACGAGGATTAGCTTTGCGCTCGCTTTTTCCACGTGCCGAATAAGCCGCCCAAAGTCTTCCGTCGAGAGCAGCGAGGATTCGTCTACGACCACGACGCTTCGTGAAGTGAGCTTTTGTTTCGGTCGACGGAGTTGCTCAACGACTTTGAGTTTTGCCTGTAGGCTCGAAAAATCGTTGCGAAGCATCCACTTGTAGATTTCGCCGAAAGGCATTGGTTCCAAGTCGCGGAGGAGTTTCGCAACAGTGGTAGACTTGATGCCCGTGCCGCGTTCCAGTTCGCCGGCCACGTGGAGGCCCTTAGTCGCCAGGCACTTGCATTTGGTCCGGCACTCAATGCAGACATAGCGGCACTTCGAATCGGCATCGTGGGTTGTGGAGCTACCGGCAGTGCGGTTGCAATTCTACTTGCCCGTCTTGGGGCTCAGAGAATATTCGCAGTTGACGATGATACTGCTGAGCTATCCAATCTGAATCGGCTTCACGGTGCGACCATCAATGATGTGGGTGACAACGTCAGCAAACGCGGCCGCCCGAAGACTGAAATCCTCAAGCGAACGATGGAGGAAATCGGCCTTGGAGCTCGTGTCGAGACCTTCAAAGGCTGGGTGGGAAATACCGAATGCCGCAATGCTCTCAAATCTTGCGACGTTTTCTTCGGGTGCACCGACGACCATGACGGCCGGATGCTGATCAACCGGCTAGCGTATTTTTACCTGATTCCCGTCCTCGATATGGGAATCGGAATTGAGTACGTCAATGAAACGCCG
>JANLTA010000970.1:0-8879 GCA_031362705.1 Gemmataceae bacterium
TTTTCAAGTCGCTCCCGCGCCCGGCCAATGCGACCCGCGCATCATGCAGACATTGCATAGCGGCGGCATGATCGTCGCCATGTTCGACGGCTCCTGCCGCACCATCGCCCCCAGCATCACCCCCGCCACCTTCTGGGCGATAGTAACACCCGCGGGCAATGAGAGTCTGGGCGACGACTGGTAATCCAACTCCCGCCGGGATGAACCCGGCGGCTCGTGAATGAGTTGCAATCGCGAAGCGATTGACGACGCGAAGCGATTGACGAGCCGCCGGGTTTATCCCGGCGGGTGTCTGATATGAGTTCGTATCCAGTGCTATGATGCGTTGAGCGATATTCTCAGAGGCACAACATGTCCTCAACAACGCCCGATGACTCGGTCAGCACCATCAAGCTGTTCAACGGCCGAACCTTGGCATTCTTCCTCGGCGGTGTCGGCGCCGTGATGGTGGTTGGTTTGCTGATTGTAGGCGTAAACAAAATTCGCCTTGCATCAATGGTGGCCACATCGAAGGACCAACTCCGCAAATTCGCGGAGGCAATCCACAGTTACCATGATGCGAATAACTCCCAGTTCCCCAGTTTATGTGACTTTGGACCTGGCTCACAAACCGGCAACGGGATAGCGTCATTGCATTATCTGACCCTGCCCTACTTGGAAAGCTCCGGCTTTCCCTTTCTTCTCAATCAGACGAATCCTGAAACGTACTATCGAAGCCCCTATGGAATTGCTGGTAATGACAAAGTATCAGGCTTCGCAAGTTTTACCCTTCCCTATTACATAAGTCCATTTGAGCCACGCCATGATTCCGATGCTCCCGTTTATACGGTTGAAGTCGCATCTCCGAATGCGGTCGACCCGTTTCAACGCAAGTTCATTGGTTGGTATGCGACAGCGAACTATGTCGCAAATGGAATGGTCTTCTCGCCGCAACCGGATGAAAAGATTCCGAGCATAAAAACAGTAAATGATGGTACATCCCACACCATCATGCTGGCCGAGCGTCATCAGGTTTGCAAATCACCCAATGGCGATGTGCCAACGCTTTGGGGGCTTGGCGCCTATTCGGCTTCAACGGCTTCGTTTGCGTTGTCCGCACCGACTGGCGACCACCCGAAAGCGACCGACACCCACTTGATGCTGAATCAATTCGTTCCACCGCAGTCCGTTCCCAAAGACGCCAAATTACCCGTCGGCTTTCAAGTGCTACCCAAAGCGGGCACCTGCGACCCGCGCGCCATGCAGACATTCAACCCCTCGGGCATGATCGTGGCCATGTTCGACGGTTCCGTCAAAGTCATTGCTCCAACCATTGAGCCGGCCTCATTCTGGGCACTTGTAACACCAAATGGCAGCGAAAACGCAACGTTTGATAACTGGTAGCTGCCCGTTTATTTTCAAGAAACGATTGAATAACTACGGCATTGGAGTGACTCATTCTTCTCGCCAAGAGTCAATGTCAGTTGAATGCGTTGCTTTCGTTGCATTGTTTGTTTCATCCGGCCGCGTTGAATTCTTTGCATCGTTGCGGCAACGAATGATTGGCCCCGGCTTTGCAACGGAGCCAACTCTTGGAGTCTCGCGCGTCTTCCAACCCACGTTGGTTCCGATCCGGCGGCGTAGCCGCTAAATTGATGGTTTTGCCACAACTTGTATTCAAAAAACGAGTTATGAAAATGAGAAAAAATCGTTTCGATCCATTTAACTCTTTTGAAGAGGGCACCCCCTCTCGCCTGAAACAAACGTTGAGTTCAAATGCGCTTCTACCGTGTGGGTTCGTTGCAAAGCCGTTGCCCCCTTGCAAGGAGCAACGTAACAACGAATTTCCGAAAACCTCGAGATTTAATGCAAAACACTTTGTGAGCCGAACTCACACCATCCCGCGCAGCACCACCTCCAGATAGCGATTGAGCAAACGCGGCGACAAATCGGCAGGCGTGGCATCCAGCACCAGGCCGCCGCGGTGGCGGATTTGTTCGAGGACTTCACGGCGGTCGTGCAGCAGGTCCAAAGCGGCGGCGCGGCGGAAGCCTTCGCGTGACACTCGCACCGGAGCTTGCGAGGCTCTGGCTAGGAAGCGATCTTGCAGGGCGGCGAGCAAAACCACATGACGGCGGGCGGCTTGGCCGATGTGCGTCACCAAGTCGGCGGCGGTGGTGGCGTCAATGAAATCGGTGATGGCGACGACCAGCGACCGTTTCGGGTGGCGATTGGCCAGGAGTTGCAGTGCCTTGGCATGATCGCTTTCGCGGTAGTCGCCTTGAAGATCGTAGAGCGTCTCACCGATCAGCCGGCCTTGAGCCTGGCCCCCGCGCGGGGCGAGCCAGGCGTGGACCTTGTGCGAGAAGGCACAGAGGCCGACGCGGTCGCCACGGCTCAGCGCGACATGAGCGAGCAACAACGCAGCATTAATCGCGTGATCGAGTTTGGACACGCCGTCTTCCTCAGCGTTCATCAGCCGGCCGCTGTCGATCAGGAGCAGCACTGTCTGATTGCGTTCGGCCCGTTCCTGCCGGACGATGAGCCGGCCGCGCCGGGCGGTCGCCTTCCAATCCAGCTTGCGGGTGTCGTCGCCGAAGGCATACTCGCGCAGCGACTCGAATTCGGCCGATGCTCCAAGCCGGCGAATTGTGCGGGCATCGGTAGTCTCGGTTCTATCAGCGATGGCCAGCAGGCGGTAGTGATCGAGCAAAGCCAGATTGGGATACACATCCATGTTGGCGGCGGCCGGCACCGTGCGGCCAATATCCCACAGCCCGAGCGGTGATGCATAACGCAGGTGGAGTGCGCCGAACGTCTGTCGGCCCCGGCTCAACGGTGTCAGTTGATACGTTGCTTCGTTTTCACCGCTCGGCCCGACACGCACGGCCAATGTCGGCGCGGCGTCGCGCACCCGAGCGGGCGAATCATCGATCAAGTGTACCGTGAGAGCTTGCCGCGATGAATTGACCACGCGAACTGTCACCGTTTCCGTCTTCAGCACAAACCAACGCGACGGTGCGCGGCGAGAAGCCGAGATGGTGCCAGGCTTGGCGGCGAGCCACAAATCAAGAAGTGCAACGGCGAGAATGACGAGGTTCGCGGCTAAAACGAAGCGCCAGGCATCCGGCATGATGACGACGACCAGCGAAGCGGCCGCCACCATTCCTGACAGTACTACCAGTCGTCGCGATGGAGCCACCGTCACCGCGGCACCTCGACGCGGGCGAGGATTTCGTCCAACACCTCATCGGATGAGAAGCCATCCACCTCCGCGCCGGCTTTGAGGCGCAGGCGATGTCGCAGCACCGGCTTGGCCACGGCCTTCACGTCATCCGGCAACACGTGCCCGCGACCTTGCAGGGCAGCCCGTGCCTTGGCGGCGTTGAGCAGCATTACGCCAGCACGCGGGCTGGCGCCCACTTCAATGCGTGCCTCGTCGCGGGTGGCACGAATCACCTTGGCGATGTAGGTCAACAACTCATCACGAATGGTGCGGCCGCGAATCTCCTTTTGCACGGCGAACAACTCGTCCGGCCCACCAATGGTCTGCAATCCGAAGCGGTCGAGGTCATCGATACGCAGGCCCTGCTGATGCACACGGAGGATTTCAACTTCCTCCGCCTCCGCGGGAAACTGCGCCAGCACCTTCATGAGGAAACGGTCAAGCTGCGCTTCGGGCAGCGGATACGTGCCTTCCTGCTCAATCGGGTTCTGCGTCGCGAACACGCCGAACACCTGAGGCAGTGGATACGACACGCCGTCCACGGTTACTTGCCGCTCCTGCATCGCCTCCAGCAATGCGGCCTGCGTCTTGGGCGGGGCGCGGTTGATTTCATCACCCAACACAAACTCGGCAAAGATCGGCCCTTTACGAAAGGTGAATGCCTGAGTTCGCGGGTCGAAGATGTTGGTGCCGATAATGTCCGAAGGCATCATGTCCGGCGTGAACTGCACGCGCTTGAAGTCGCAGCGAAACAGCTTGGCGACCACCCTCACCAGCAATGTCTTAGCCGTGCCAGGACTGCCTTCGATGAGCACGTGTCCACCGGCAAACAGGCACGACAGCAGTTGTTCAACCACCGTTTCCTGCCCGACGATCACCTTGGCGATCTCGCGGCGGGCGGCGGCATACAGCGTGGCCAGATGGCTATCGTCGGATGAGTTCATGGCTGGTTTCATCAAGAGTTTGGATGGCGGTAATGAAGCCCGCGCGGCCCGGCGGCGGCGCGGCACACGTGAGCAATTGCGAAAGCTGTGGCGTGATCTTGCGACGACGACTCGTCGTTTCGACGATAGTTTCCGGATGCGTGTTCGCCGGTAATCCGATGCGCTCAGCGAGTTGCCGATTGACGTCGCCCTGAATGGTTCGGAATGCGGAGGCCGTGTCGCCCTGGCGATGCAGCAAGTCGCCCAAGGCGTTGAGAAACTCTTCCTTTGAACGGCGGCGCGTGGGTGGTAACGGTCGCAACGGGCCAAAGCGAATCGCAGCGGCCCACAACAATAGACCTACGAATATTGTCGCCTGGATTGCGGCTGTGCGGATCGGCGGCTGTAGGAGTAGTTCCAACACGCCGGGCCGGGAACGCAAACCGTGGCAATACTCATCGATACCGATCTTGCCAGGCTTGCCGTCGGACATGGCTTCAGCCAGCCGGGCGGCGAAGATCGCGTTGTCGGCACGCTTCATCTGATCGTTGGCGAGTGCCAGCGGTCGGTGCAGTAGCCACACTTCGCCTTTGCCAATTTTGTGAATGCTCACCAGGGCTTCGCCGCCGGCGAATTCCCAAATGCGATCAGCCTTACGTAGTGGCGTGACCAACGGCTTGCTAATCGCGACCTTGGATGGCGTGGCCAACGGCTTGGCGGGCATGGCTCCGGATGTTGTGGCCTGCGGCGTACCAACGGCGAGTTCGGGCGCATCCTCCAATGTCGTTGAAACAACCGCGTGATCGCTGTCAACAATTTTCACTTCGACGCCGACGGCCACGGCAAGATCGCCGATGGAGTCGGCAAGCAAGAGCCGGCCACCGTCGCGCACCCACTCGGCAACATGCTCCGCATCGGCCGGCTTCGGCTTGATTGGCGCCAGCGCCCATCGGACCGAACCACCGGCAACTCGGCGCGTGCGCTCGATGGAATAGCCAAGTTCATCAAGGATAATGTAAAGGGCGCGATAGCCGCTGTTGGATGCATCGTAACTGGTGCCCGATGCCGTGCTGGCCTGGGAATCGTCTCGGCCGAGCAGCAAACCAATCGCGACTGCGGCCACGACGGTACACGCGGGAATCGCAAACCATAGCGTGCTACTGGGCGGCGGAGCGGTGCCTTCAGCGCGGGTAAAATCCATGAATGGTCCGGCACGAATCGGTGACGAGAACTCTGTGTGACTCTATTTGCCGCGCTCACTGATGCCTACTGGCACTTCCATCACGATCGTCCTGTTCGGGTCATGGTCAACAGGTAAGACGGGCACGCGATTCACCTCCCGCGCGCTCATCAGATTGGCCCACGGCTCCCACCCGGGCACATGTTCGCACACAGACTTCATGGCACCCATCAGCGGCATCGCCAAAAAGAGGCCGGGCACGCCCCAGACCAACTCCCAGAACAAACACGCGAGCATTACTGTCGTGGCATTCAGATCCATGTGCCGGCCCATAAGCAACGGCACGATCACGTAGCCTTCGAGGATGATGACGCCGGTGTAAAAGATCAGCACCACTAGCGCCGTCCACGGACCGCAGTGAATCAACGCATCAAGCAACGGCGGCCCGGCCGCGATGATCGGGCCAATGTACGGGATGTAACATAGCACGCCCGTGACCATACCCCAAATCCATCCCTGCCGCAGACCCAGCAACTGGTAAACCGTGCCGACCATCACTGCCAGTCCAATGTTGATGACCGTGCGCCAGACGAGAAAGTCGCTCACTACTTTTGAAATGGCCGCAAGCGCCGAGACAACTTTGCCCTGAACCACTGTCGATGGGCCGAATACCTCGACGATGCGTCGAGTTAGCATCCGGCCCTCCATCAACAGAAACAAAACGATGAACAACACCAGGATGAACTGCCAGAGATAGGAGCTGAGATAGCTCATCACCGATAGCACGGCTTGCAGAATGTACTCGCCTTCCACGGTCTTCTTGACTGTGAGAAACAATCGCGATTGATATGGATTGGCGGGAAGGTATTCGTCAATAAAGTCTTTGTTCTCATCCTTTTTGACGGGGCCAGCTTCTTTCTTCTCGTCGTTCCTGGGCGGGTCTGCCTCTACTGGTTTGACCGGTTCTTGAACTATCGGCTTATCTTCATGACCGGTAAGGCCTTTGATCTTGTCGCGAAAACTCGTGTACGACTGCTCCTGCTGCTCAGCGCTCGGCACGCTTTGCAACAGCCGCGGCACGGCCAGCACGATGCCGGTCAGGATCACGAGGTTGAAAAACACCAGCGCACCCACGGCGGTGATGCTGGCAAGCGTCCACGGGAGCTTGTAATAGGTGTGCAGTCGATTCGCAGATGGCCACAGAATGGTGGCCAACAGGACTGCATAGATGAGCGGCAGGAAAATAGGCGAGCCGAGCCGCAAGACGGTAATGCCGCCGAGCAATGCGACGAGGTTAAGCCCGATGCGGGCGGCCAGGCTGAGGTTCAGGTTCATGTCAGTTCCGCTGCTATCAGCGTATTGACCATCAGCATAGTGATCGTCATCGGTCCGACGCCACCGGGCACAGGGGATATGGCCTTGGCGATTGGGGCGACGCTGGCAAAATCCACATCGCCAACCAGTTTGCCATCAGGGCCTTTATTCGTGCCGACATCTACGACCACCGCGCCTGGCCGGATCATGTCCGCCGTGATGCAGTTCGCCTGCCCCGCCGCGGCGATGACGATGTCGGCACGCCGCGTATGCTCGGCCAGGTTACGAGTTTTGGTATGTGCGATTGTCACGGTGGCATTGCCGCCGGGCCACTTTTGCGAGAGCAAAAGTGCCAACGGCTTGCCGACAATGTTGCTGCGGCCGACGATCACCACGTCCTGGCCGGCCGGGTCGATGCCGTTGCGCATCAGTAACTCGATCACGCCGGCCGGTGTGCATGGCTTGAACCACGGATGGCCCGCTGCCAGTAAGCCCAGATTCATGGGGTGAAATGCATCAACATCTTTGCGCGGATTGATGGCGCGAATGACGGCTGCTTCTTCAATTTGTCTCGGCAACGGCAACTGCACGAGAATGCCATGTACCGTTGCATCCACATTCAAGCGATCAACGAGCGCCAGCAATTCCGCTTGCGTGGTTGTCGCCGGCAGCTCATGGTGGGTGCTGACCATGCCGAGCTTTTCGCACACACGGCGTTTGTTGCGAACGTAGACATGGCTGGCGGGGTCGTCGCCGATCAGCACAGTCGCCAAACCCGGCAGCGACTTACCCGCGGCGATGCGCTTGGCAACTGATGTGGCGAGTTCGGTCTGCATCGTCTCTGCCAGTTTTTTTCCGTCGAGCAGCAAGTGCATTGAGTACTCCTACGGGGCCGCTCGCGCAGCTTGGCGAAGTCGGCGATTCTGTGCCGTCCGCACCGTGGAGCCACGCCGGCCGGTATCTTTGTCATTGCCCGAAGCACTACCGCCGGCAAGCCCGCACAGCATACAATATGAATGACCCGCTAGCGCAAGGCGTCCAATAGGCAACGTTTTCTTCGTGGAGCAAGAAGCTCCGAGACACACGCCACGTCGAAGGTTCACGGAAGGGCCGACGCCGGACACGAAGCCAAATGGGAGATCATGACATGTTGAAGAAAATACTTCTCAGCGCGATGGTGGTGATGGGCCTGTGTGCCACGGGCACTGAAGCTAAGGCGCATCCCCCAGGCGGTGGCTACTACGGAGGTTATCGGCCTTACTACGCCGCGCCTTACTACGGCCCGCGATACTATGCCCCGGCGTATTCCAACTACGGCTATCGCTACTATGGCAATCCGTATTACGTGGCACCACGACCCGTCTATTATGGTTATCCTGCTCCGGTGTACTACGGCCCGCGCGGCGGCGTCAGCTACATCTCACCGCGCGTGGGTGTGTCGATCGGGTTCTGATCTTAATGTGTCCGAACCATGCTCAGACTCTTCGCCTGAGCATGGTAAAACGCGACGGCCCCGCCGCAAAAACGCGACGAGGCCGGATGTTGATTCGGTGGACTTCGATCGCGCTAGGAGACGGCGACTTTTTCTTCAGTTACGGTCGGCGTCGTCTGACCTAATGGAAGAAGCTCTTGCCGGTAAATGGGAACATTACGCGGGGCTTCAATACCCAGGCGAATCTTGCCCCGATCGATATCCACGACCGTAATGCAAATATTCTCGCCTATGAAAATCTTCTCGCCGAGTTTTCGGCTGAGTACCAGCATGTCGCTACCCTCCTTCAAGCGAGACAGCGCTGTGCGTCTAGCCAAGCATACTTTACGCTCCCGGTTTCTGAGAGTAACCGCAAGGACAATTTGACCTTACGGCGAATGGCCTTCCGTGCCGCCGGCTGCGCTTTCGGCGAATCCGGCACGACCGATGCCACCCTCAGGACCGCCAATTGCCGGTACTTTCACGTAAATTTCACGGCGATTGCAACGACATTGAGTAAAGTCGAACTTGCTTGTCCCACTATCCTTGTTGTCCAGGATTCAACCATTGCCCCCTAGACACTTGGCTTAGTAGACATTTGTTCCCAGACGAATTGTCTTATCAAGGTCGGTAGGTGCGGCCGGAAGTAACCGTTCACCGACATCCAGAGCGGCATAGATGCAATTTGGGTGTTGGGTTATTCTGCGGTCATGTTGGAGCCGGTTTGCCAGGGATGTCGGGAGCGGGATGCACGGATTGCTTATCTGGAGCAAGTCGTGGGGGAGT
>JANLTA010000973.1:0-7451 GCA_031362705.1 Gemmataceae bacterium
GTCGTGATGGTCCCGGTGGCTGACTTCGCCAAAATTGTTTTGCCTGTGCCGCTCATGTCGCCGCCGGTCCAACTCAAAGTTCCCGAAACGGTCAAGTTGCCGGTGCCGGTTACGGTGCCGCCGCTAAGAATCAGGTTGGTAACTGCAACGTCACCAGCCGTCGTTAGTGTCGTTCCATAATCGCCGTTGACCTGCAAGCTTCCGGGGCCGGTGATCTTTGACCCCGAGGAAAGCGCGAAGGTGAAGCTGGTATCGGTATTGGACAAAATCAGCGGCAACGACGGCAGTGCCAGGGTGGTCCCGGCGGGCAAGCCGCCGCCCGCGTGCAGACGCAGAGCCCCTTGCTGAACATCGACCGTGCCGCCGCCGGTAAATGGCACGTCAACGTCGGTAATGCCAGTCCCAGTTCGTATGAACGTCCCGCTGTTGATGTACTTACCGGTGGAGGCATAGTACGCAAGAAGGTCGCCATCGCCGGATGCCGTGAATTTCGCCCCGGCCAGATTGTTAAACACACCAGGTTGTGTCGGCAAATAACCGAAGTACAAGTTGTTGGAGTCATAGGTGACGTCGCCGCCGTTCTCTAGAGTTCTGGCCAGCACGCAGTTCCCCACACCGGTGATAATCCCCGTGGCTGTCGGCGCTATCACGGTCGTGCCCGTGCCAAGCATGGACCCGCCAGCCCAGAAAAATACATCGGTCACCACAAGTGTGCCGCCGCCATTCAAGGAACCCCCGACAAGGGACAGACTTGCCGTCGTGGACGCGGCATGGTTGGTGAATTGGCCTGCGGTCAGGCGCAGAGTCGCAGAACAAGAGAGCGAGTTGATTTCCTGATCGACCGACGACGAAACGACAATGGAAGCGAAGGCCGGACCGATGGTGACATCATCGCCGGAACCTGGCATCGTGTTACTACTCCAATTATTGACATCCCCCCAATTCATGGTGCCCGCCCCGCCGTCCCAGGAGATCATCGTTGGCGTGAGGCGGTCTTCTAACTGCAGGCATTGCAGGTGGCTATTCCGACGCCATGAACGGCGGCAACTTGAGACAGTTCGAATCAATCGAGTGTACATGGCGCAGCTCCCCAAGGGTTGGTGGCAAAGCCAATTGTCGCTTCCCAGAACTAACCGATGGGAGAACTGGAAATGTGACACGGAAATCACGGAGAACGCAATTCCGCGAGGTGCCGTCGGAATGCTTCCAGCTCGTAAATCACAACATTCCCGTCGCGCCGACCAAGAGCCAGGAACCGGCCGCAAGGACTGAATTGCGGATAGCCAATCAGTTGCCCGTCGACGTCGAGGTCCGCCAGTTCGGTGTCGCCGACGCCGAGCAGTCTGCCTCGGAGCCACCATGTTCCGCCCGGACCGAACTGACTTTCCGCTTTTCGGATCGGGACACCCGAGGAAATGTCAACCAAGTTCCGTCCCTGGGACTCCGAATCGTATGCGACGACCGTTCCTCGCGAGTCCATCTCCAAGTTTCCGGATGGACTTCCAGCGGACCACAATGGCGTGGCCGCCGGCAGGGAGTACGCGCGGATCGTGTGCCGTTCGTGGTCGCCAATTTTGTGAACGCTATTGATCACCACGGCGGACCCGTCCGGCGCGGCCACGATGATCTTTGGGTGTTCATTCGGCATGGAAATGAAGGTCGTGTGCTTCCTGGGATCGGGGACGAGCAAGTTGCGAACGGGATAGACGCGCGGGTGAATCGTGGGGTGCGCGTGCGAATAAGGAACGACTTCGGTTTTCGTCTCACAGCGGACCGACCACAATTGTTTGCCGGTCGGGTCAAAGACCAGGGCGTCTTGCAATCCCGGAGGCAGCGTCCAATGTTGCAATCGCCGGCCGGTCACAACATCCCAAAGTTTCGCTTCCTTTCCGGCCGCGCTGGCCAGCCGCGTGCCCTTCGGATCGAACACCAGCGTGGCGTTGTCGGTATATTCACCGCGGGGCGCGTCGAGGACGTGCAGCAACTGACCCTTGCCGCGGTCCCAAATCGCAATTTGCCACTGCTGCGACAGTGCCGCGAGGAAACGGCCATCTGGGGAAAACGCGGCTTTGACCACCGGCCCAATCAGACCACCGAACGTAGCCGTGCCGCGCCCCGGTTCCAGCTCCCAAACCTCGACCGTGTTGTTGGCGCTCGGGCCGTGGGAAATGGCCAACCGACGGCCGGCGGCGTCAAACGTCAGGCCTGTCGTCAGGTCATGCACGCGGATGTCGAGCAACAGCCGGCCGGTCGCCGCGTCCCAGAGTTTGACGGGACTGCGCCCGCACGTGGCCAGAGTCATGCCGTCGGGACTGAAGGCGAGTGTTGTGACGCTGTCCATCGCCCCGTCGCAGTGGCATCGCACCTGGCGAGTATGAAGATCCCAAATGGTCACGCGCGTGCCGGCATCGCCCGCGGCCAATTGCCAATTCGATCCCGACGAGTCATCGTGATGGACGGGATCACGGCCGAAGGCCAAGCCCGCGATCGCAATTCGTCCAGCTTGCCACGCAACCGGTGGTGAATCGGCGTCCAGCGCGTGCAGCGAAATAACCCCGGCATCATCTCCGAAGGCCAATTGCGACCCGTCCGGCGTGAACGCAAGACTGGCAGCCTTACGCTCCCACTGGCGAAGTTGCCGACCCGTATGTGTATCCCAAACGACCACGATGCCGCGGTCGCCGGTTCGCATCGTGGAGGCCGCCGCGCGTGAACCACCGGCTGACAGCGCGAGAACGGGATAATTGAAATCCGTCACCGGCTCCGGCGCAACTCCAGGATCGATTGAGAACTCATGAATGATCGTTTGCGACAGAACTTCCCAAAGGACCACGGTCCAAGTGTCTTCGGCTTTGGGCACGAGCTGCAATGCCGTACCATCACGTCGAAACGCCACTGGCCCAGCGCCCTTTGACGGTAGTTGTGCGGTGAACGTGCCGTTGGTGATATTGATCATTCGGGGGCCGAACTCCGGATGACCGAGCTTGTTGTTGGTTCCTCCGACCAACAAGCGTTCCCCACTGGCGTCGAACGTGACTGAAGCTGCTCCAAACGGAAACGCCCTGATCTGATGCGCATCCAAGCCGACGAGCAATGCGGCGGCCTCGTTCTTCAAATCGTTGTCGGGCCGCAAAGCATGGATTTTTTGTGCGGCCGCCCAGCCCTCGTCACGCCAACCTGTGATATGCCCGGTCAAACGCCCGCGCTGCAGTTTCTGCATCGCCGTTTCGCGCAGGGCAATCTCTGCTTGCCGGCGCTCGTGTCGGACTTCCAAACCGACAAGCGCGGCCAGCAATACAATCGTAAACACAATCGCCGCCGCCCAACCGGGGTTGCGCCCGGCCCACAAACCGAGACGTCGAACGACTGGCGCTGGCCGGGCGCTAACGGGTTCGCGTTTCACCCAGCGCCGAAGATCTTCCGCCAGGGCCTTTGCCGTTGGATAGCGTTCCGCTGGATTCTTGCGCAACGCCTTGAGGCACACCGCTGCGAGGTCGCCGGGCACGTTCGGCACCAACGCCGATGGCGAAACAGGCTCGGTGTCCTGGACTCGGGTTCGAATATCACCATCGGTCGCCGCATCAAATGCCTTCCGCAGAGTCAACAACTCATAAAGCGTCGCGCCCAATCCCCACACATCGGTGCGGGCGTCGGCGGGTTCGCCGCGCCATTGCTCGGGGGCCATGTATTGCGGCGTACCGACGATGGCGCCGGTGGTCAGATCGTCGCCGTCTTGACTCTCCTCTTTTTCGTTGCGCTGGCCGACTTGGCCGATGTAGCCGGCGAGGCCAAAGTCGATGACCCAGCATTGACCGTGACCGTCGATCAAGATGTTGGAAGGTTTGGTATCGCGATGGACGATACCTGCACCGTGGACGTGATGAATCGCGTCGGCGGCATCGGCGATGACGTGGGCGACGGATCGAAAGTAGTTCGGCGACAACCGCCGCGGCTCTTGCTTGGATACTTCGCGGTTCGTTTCTATTAACTTGGCGTCGTCGCCAATCGTTGATTTCGCCAGTTCAAGGAGGTCCGGCGTGCGGCTGCCGGGGGTTTTGGTATCGTGGTCGGCGACCGCGCGGACGACGCGGCTCAGCGGCTGGCCATCGACGTACGGCATAGCGAAATACAACAAGTCGCCTTCGGCTCCGGCCGCATGAATCGGCACGATGTGTGTCTGGTGCAACTTTGCGAGAAAGCGGCGTTCGCGATCGAAGCGGCCTCGAGCAATCGCCGAGTGAAAGCCCCGGCGAATCGTCTTGACGGCGACGCGGCGATTGATCGGCTCCTGCACGGCCTCCCAAATGTCGCCCATCCCGCCGCCGCCGATCCGCCGCACAATGCGAAAGTCGCCAAGCTGCTTCGGCATCGATTCGTTATCATCGTGCCCGGCCTGGCCAATCAGGCTGTTCATCTTGGCCATGGCGCGCAAATCACCCGCGAGGGCTGGGTACCGTGCGCAATAGCCTTCAATGACTGGCGTGCGATCCGACGCGGCTTCGAGATCGCGCAGGAAATCGACGAAGATTTGGTTTTCCCGATCCGGTTGCGAATAGTCGGCGGTCACGGCGCGGCCCCGTGGGTTTCTTGCCACAGTTGCGTCAGGCGTTTCAAGGCCCGCACATAGCGTTGGGTCGCAGTGTTCTCACTGACCTCAAGTACCGCGGCCATGTCTTTGAACCGAAGCTCATCATGGTGCCGCATCCAAAGGATGTCTCGCTCATCCGTGGCCAGTTGTTGCAAGATCGCCCGCATTTGCTGCGACAGATTCGCGCGTTCGTCGGCAATCTCGACCAACGACGCGGGGCCAGTTTGCTTTTCCATCAATCCCAGACAGAGTTGCATCGATGACCGTTCGGGCCAGGGGATTTCGCGCTCGGCGGTGCGGCCCGCGCGATTGTGTTTCCGCCAAGCCTCAATGAGGCAATCGCGGGCGATGCCGTAGAGCCACACATATGCCGGCACGTCGGTGCGGTCACGGTATTTTGGCCAGCGCCGCCGGGCTTCGATGTAGACCTCGCTCAAAATATCCTCAGCGTCGAGCCGTACTGCTAGTGTCGGGTCAATGCGTCGCTCCAGCATCGCAAGCAATCGAGGACGATGCTCCTCGTATATTCCAGCCAACGCGGACATTTCCCCAAGCGATGGCATGATGTTGAGTCCTCATTCGTATGGGCGATTGGTCTCCGCTCACGATTAACCGACACCACACGATGAAATCTGACAGGTACTATTCACGCAAGCAATCTACGGTTGGAAACACAACGAACTCAAGTGCCACATTCCACAGCAAATGAAACCGTTTACCCAGCATCGAAAGTGATTGAAGATAATACCGGTGGCTGGGATCGAACCAGCGACACGCGGCTTATGAAGCCGCTGCTCTAACCGCTGAGCTACACCGGTGCAACGTGACTGTCGCAAAGCACTTAGGTCGCTGCTTTGTGTACGGTCTCCCGGTCAGGGAGAGGGGTCGCACGTCAGGGGTTCATCCTACCGTCGCGGGTTCGGCTCAGCAAGATGGCCGTGGAATGAGCTGGTTTGGCGGCGTTATCCGTAGATTAACACCGTAGCCTTGGCAAATCCCTGCCGAATATGTGCGACAACCAACTGAAAAGAGAGCGTAATGCCGTTTAGTTCCCTGGGTTTGAATCGACTTTTGTTGCAATCGGTTCGAGAGTTGAAATATGCAGCCCCGACGCCGGTGCAGGCGGAAGCGATCCCAGCCGTGATGGCGGGGCGCGACGTGATTGCAACCGCTCAGACCGGCACGGGAAAGACGGCGGCTTTCCTGCTACCCATCTTGCATGGCATCCTGGCTCGGCCACGCGCGGGGGCCGGCGCGGTGATCATCTCGCCGACGCGCGAGTTGGCGCAACAGATTGCCGAAGTTTGCCAAACGTTAGCCAAGCACGCACAGATTAAGCTCGGGTTGTTGGTCGGCGGTATGCCGATGCAGCCGCAGGAACGGGCGCTGCGCACTGGCTCGGATATTATCGTGGCGACGCCAGGGCGATTCCTAGATCACATGCAGCGCGACCCGCGGCCATTTGCCCGAGTACACACGCTGGTGTTGGACGAAGCCGATCAGATGTTGGACATGGGTTTCCTGCCCGACGTGCGCCGCATTGTCGCTCGGCTGCCATCGCGGCAACAAACGCTGTTGTTCTCCGCGACGATGCCGCCAGTGATCCAGAAGTTGGCCGGCGAGATTCTGCGTAAGCCGGTGTCGATTGAAATTGGTCGGCGGAGCACGCCGGCCGTCGGCATCACTCAGGCTGCGTACCCGGTGCCGGATCATCTGAAATCGACGTTGCTGCGTTATCTGCTTCGGCACACGGAGATGCCGTCGGTGCTGGTGTTCACACGGACAAAACAGTTCGCCAAACGGCTGGCCAAGTCGATTGAGAACGACGGGTTCACGGTGGCCGAGTTGCACAGCAACCGCACGCAGGTCCAGCGCAAAAAGGCGATGGACGGCTTCCGCAAGGGAGCGTTTCAAGTGCTTGTGGCGACGAACATTGCCGCGCGCGGCTTGGACGTGGACCACATCACACATGTGATCAGCGTGGATGTGCCGCATGTGCCGGATGATTACGTACATCGCATTGGCCGAACGGGACGGGCCGAGGCCGAGGGAGATGCTTTTGTGCTGGTAGCGCCGTCCGAGGAATCGTTGTTGGCGCAAATCGAGCGGCAGATCGGCCAACGGCTGCCGCGCGTGACGTTGCCGGACTTTGATTACAGACAGGTCCTGCCAAAGGCGCCGGCGCATCAGCATCATCCGCGGCAACAGTTTCAGCAACATCGGTTGCACGAGAAACCGAAGCGATTCGGCAGCCGTGGCCCTGGCCAGCCGTCACGCGGCAATCGGTCGCGGTGATTCCCCTCGCTTGCAGGTATCCGGTTGATATAACTGGCAGTCATGATTCGACCAAGTTTGTCGGTAGAGGTGGATACGTTCGTGGCGATTGCTCGGGCAACGGGCATGTTCGCGCCGGCCGAGGTGGATTCACTGCGTGAAGTTTACGACGATTTCTTCGATCACAATTGCGAAGACGGCGATCAATGTTTGACACTCTTCGAAGACGGCAAGATCACTGGTTTTGCGTATTTTGGGCCGGACAACATCTCGGTCGGGTCGTGGGAATTGTGGTGGATCGTCGTTGACAAGAGCCTTCAGGGCACGGGCCGTGGCGGGTTGCTGTTGCGTGAAGCCGAGAGGCTCGCCCTGGACGCGAGTGGTCGCTTGATGTTTATCGATACGTCGTCGCTGCCACGATATGAACCGACGCGGCGATTCTATCTGAAGTATGGCTACGAGCAGGAAGCGGTGCTGCGCGAGTATTACGGCGTGGGCGATGACAAGGTGATTTTTCGGAAGGTGTTGAAAGGAAGTTAGCGGTGTAGTTGGTGCGACTTTCTGGTTCCCTCCCCCCTTGTGGGGGAGG
>JANLTA010000987.1:0-1558 GCA_031362705.1 Gemmataceae bacterium
AGCGTGACGCCGAAGTTCGCCAAGTTCACCGTGCGGCAAGAAGTGCTATTGTGGGGACCGGCCGCGTGGATGCTATTCGTGGGTTTGGTGACGACCGAGTGGATCGGCCGTAAGTTGGCGAATCTGAGTTAGATACGCGCATTTCAACGACTCTGAGCCAAATCCATCGTGATTTCTTAACATATCTACGTCAAAAGTAGCCCCACGGAGTTGGTTTAATGCACGCTCGTATTCCTGGCCGGTTGGTATTTGTCGCGCTGTTTGCCCTGGCAAGTGCGGCACCGGCACAGTCGCCGAATAGCTCCTTGCAGAAGGTGCCGGCCGACGCCATGTTCTATTCGTCGAGTCTCCGTATCGGCGAGCAGATCGATACCTTCCTGAAAAGCAATGCCTATGCCAAGTTGCAGGCAATGCCCGCCGCCAAGATGGCGCTGAAGCACGTCATGGAAGAAGCCCACAAGCCGGGCAACCCGCTGGGCGCGATGATGTCGTTCATGCACGCTCCGGAGAATCAGGAACTCCATACCGTCCTTCATGACTTGTTCCGCAACGAAATGTTCTCCTACGGCGGCGCGGACATGGTCAAACTGATGTCGCTGGCCGGCCAGATGACGTTCGGCACACGCATGAATCAGATGATGATGCGCATGCAAGGCGACAATTCGCCTGAAGGCCAACTGAAGGCATTGCTGTCCGGAATGAAAGACTCCCTGGATGACATTGTCGCGCCGGATATGGTCATTGGTTTTCGCAGCACCAAGCCCGACGGTGCCAAGAACTTGTTGCCACGGCTCGAAGCGGCGTTGAACAAGGCGATGGAAAAAGCGCCCAAAGAGTTTCAGGGTCGTCTCAAACGCGAGAAGATCGGCGACGCCGACGCCCTGGTGTTGGCGCTCGATGGCTCAATGGTGCCGTGGGAAAAAACCAAGATTGAGGATCTCGAAGACGAGAAGGACGAGTTCAAGCCACTGGTGGACAAGCTGAAGGCGCTCAAGGTGATGGTGACTTTGGCGGTGAAAGGCGAGTACGTACTTTTGTGCATTGGCAGCAACAATTCGGCCATCGCCAAGTTCGGCCAAGGCCCGGCACTGGCGACATTGCCAGAGTTCGCGCCGCTCGCCAAGTTTGCCGACAAGCGCCTCGTTTCGATCAGCTACACCAGCATGAAGTTCGCCGAGTTGACCGGCACGTCGCCGAAAGATCTCGCCGACATGGTCAAGCAGGCCAAGGAAGGTCTGGAATCATCGCCGCTGAGCGAAGAACTCCGCGGCAAGATTGTCAAAGACCTCGACGCGATGTTCAAAGAGTTCGAGAAGGATCTGCCGAAGCCGTTCGCGACAATGGGATTTCAATTCCTCAATGGCACCGGCACCGAAGGCTACAATTATCGATTCAACACCAAGGCCGCGTTGAAGCCATTGACCATGACCGACAGCATGGGCGGAACGCCGCTCGTGGCGTTGGCCGGCCGTGGTGAAGACGCCACGCCCGGTTACAAGAAGATGGTGAAGTGGCTGAAGGTCTTTTACGGACACGGCGAAGCGGCCGCGGAAGAGTT
>JANLTA010001034.1:0-4101 GCA_031362705.1 Gemmataceae bacterium
CGCGCGTGACGTGGACAACATGTTCCGGTTCATCAAACTTGAGTGACAACAGTGGCTCATCAGCGCCGTGAACAATCACGTTCCACGCGCGGAACGATTTGCGCTGCCGAGTCATCGTGTGATCAAGTGCGCGCCCGTGGAACAACTCCCAGTGGATCTCTTCATCCACGGGGGCGCAACAGCGCAAATCCAACGGTGGCCGCACGATAAAGTGCCGCGCGTCCAGCACTTGTTGAGCGATTGCATCAAACTCCGTCCGCAACATGGCCATCCGCGTAATCCTGTGGATCAGCGTTTATCATACGACCGGGTAAACGGGAGAAACCTTGCAGGTTGTTGGGGCTGCGTATTCGGCAATGGTGGGGCTGATGGCGCATTTGCCAGCATCGGCGCAACCCCGTCGCCGATTCTTCTTGGGAAACCATCGTCTCCGCGTTGCGAGGTGCGTGATGATTCGTCTTCGGTTGTTTGCCGGCGTGATGGGTATCGTGTCAATGATTGCCGGATCGGCGTCCGCTGATGAGCCGGATACGGCCAAGACGGTGGATAAAGTCGCCGGCCAACACGAAGGCGCTGGTCGCAACGATGCGACACCGATCGTGCCGTACGCCAATGCATGTCAGACCAAGGACTACGCCCCAACCTGCCTTGGCCGCATCGGCAACTGGTTCACCTATCGGCCACTCTGCGATTGCACGCCGTGCGAGGGGACGTGCGGCCCGAAATGTTATCCGCCGCTATTTTCCTACTTCACCACCAGCCCGTTCAACCGTTGCTACAAACCGTATGACTGCGGCGAGTGCTGCAAGTCCTGGTTTGGCAGCTGGCGCAAAAACAAGTGCGCAAGCGACAAGTGCTGTGCAGCGCCATGCGAAAGCAAAGGCCCCTGGACCATCAGCATCGTGTTCCCCGGCATTTCGTTCCGACGCGCTGGCGAAGTCTGCGAAACGACTGAGACTTGCCCGACACCGAAACGCGAACGAGTATGTGCGCCAACCACGTCATGCCCGCCCCCGACCGTCAGAGATCGCCTCATGACGCTGCCCCGGCCAATTTCCGCGAAGGCCTGTGAGAACTCCAGCGCGGGCTGCCCGGAAGGCAAATGCAGCGAGCCTGCATGTGGCCCAAGAGTGTTTACCGGCAAAGTGCTGGGCCGCTTCACCAGCGCCTGCAGCACGGCCACCTGTGGCACCCTCGGCACATGCAACAATGGGAAATGCTGTTCCGGCCCGGTCCATAGTCCTGTGGATTTCCAACACCTGCCGATCCTGCCACCGCAAAATGTAAAGGGATGTAAGCCCGGCCAATTGAACACGGCCACGACTGTTGAGCCGACGGTCATGCCGCCAGCCCCTGCGACTCCCGTTGGCGAAGTCATTCCAGCACCGGGCAAGTAACATCGACTGTATGTCAGTCCCGGGAATTGTGTTGTGCGGCGGCGCCAGCCGCCGCATGGGTACGTCGAAAGCCTGGCTCGACTTTCACGGCCAGCCATTACTGTGTCGTGTGGTGGCCGTCGTTTCCCAAGTTGTTTCGCCTGTGATTGTGGTCGCCGGCCCGAATCAATCCTTGCCAGAATTGCCAGGCAATGTGTTGATCGCCCGCGATCCCGTGGAATATGCAGGGCCACTTGTCGGCTTGGCCGCAGGCCTTGCCACGACGCCAACTCACGTATCACACGTCTTCGTTACCGCCTGTGATGCACCATTCCTCACCGTAGAACTCATCGCGTTCATGTTGACGCATGCCAACCCCGGCCGAGCTCTATTGCCAGTTATTCACGGCGAGCGACAGCCACTACCGGCGGTTTATCCGATTGAAGTCCACTCAACGATTCAAACACTGTTGTCGGCGGGACAGACTTCGTTGCGGTCGATGTGGGATGTTGTTCCAATCGATGAGCTGACCGAAAACGACATCAAGACGATCGACCCTGACCTGGCGGCATTTCGGTCGATGAACGAACGCCATGAATACGACAAGGCGCTCCGCGACGCACAATAACTGGTGAGGCGATTTGCTTCAGAGCATTTCCACAAGATACTCTTGCTGAAAAGCAGCGAACGAACTAAACGGCGAACTGCTCGGCAGGTTGGCGAACGTTGTACTTCCGGGCTGGAATGGAATTGACGGTAGCGGTGGCACTTGCGCATTGCCGAAGTTCACGTTTCTGATGAACGTGTCGCCACGCTGGATCGCCAGGACGGGCTGCGCCGGCGTCGTCTCCACCACACCGGTCGGCAAGATTTCCCGGATCAGAAAGCGGCCAACGCCTAAGCCATCTAACACATCGAACGAGTATGCACCGTTTGGCCCCGACACCGTTGTGTCGATGATCGTGTTGCCTATGCCGTTGACCAACTGCAATGTGCGGCCCGCAATCCCGTGATCGTTGAAATTGCGAATCCCATTCTGGTTCCGATCATGGAAGACCGTACCGCTGATAGACACTTTGAACGTGAACACGTTGCTTTGAAGGTTGACGAGACCTGTATTCCGGCGGATCACGTCGGCCAACTTCGTACTGCGAAGCTGGTGCAGGGCCGCGCCCGAATAGGTCCGTTCGTACCAGAACCTGTCTCCATCGCGAATACGGCTGAATTGATCGACCATGATCCGCGCGATCAACGGGCCGGTATTGCCGCCCGGTACATGGTTCTCGGCCAACATGCCGACCCAAAGGTCGATGTTGTTGACCGTGCCGTAAAGTGCTTGAAGTTCCTGCCGCAGGGCAAGGTTCGACGTAATCTGTGCGAAACTTGTCACCGCAGGCAAGGCGTAAGCAACACGGGCCGAGTTGTAATCGACCAGGCCATGATCGCGGCCACGCTGAATGTTGAGACTGGCCAAATCCAACCCGCCCGCGCCCGGAGGCCCAAACAGGAAATTGCGTACGCTGTTGACCACCGTGCTATCAATCTCCGAAGCCGGATCGGAAGCGAGATACTTCACGACCGAGTCAACGCCGAAGTCAGCGAGCAACGTCGGATTAAAAAATGCAGCACTGAGCGGGACGCCTTCCGTGACTTCCAGTCCATCGTCGCCGAGAAACTCCACATCGTCGCCCAGCATACTGTGGCCGACGCGGAAGCCTGCGGTCGAAAACTCGTTGGCGATTCCCGGATTCACGTTGGGCCGATAGCCGTGATAAGGTTGCAAATTCGCCGGGCCGAGAATCGTCGGCAACCATTCGTTGTAGGTAATCGCTTCAAGTTCCGCGATCACCCATGCCCGCGCCCTCTGATACACCGCCTCGTCGTTCAGGGTGGGCTGCTGGAGATGAATTTGGTCGGCCACGCGGTTGTGTTCGCGCATGAATAATGTGTGCAGGCTTGTCAACTCAATATTCTCGTTGACGCGAACGTCGCCGGCGGCGAACAATTCGGAATCGGGAACGATGTGGGCATTGTTGTCAAGCGTCAACGTTCCCGTCGGAAAAGTCGAGGCATTGTTGATCGGCAACATGTCGCCCACGCTGGACTTGAACCGCCCACCGGAATGCGTGCGTAACTTGTCGGCCACGATAGCGTCAGAGCCATAAATCTGCGACCCATCCAAGAACGCGGTCAGACTGTTGACCTGTTGCCGCGCATTGGTCGTACCAGTCGCCGAGTTGTACGCGGACCGCCGCAACGGTATCGAACTTCCCGGCGTGAAATAAGTGTCGCTGGCCGGCACCGTAATGTTGAACGGCTGGCTCGGCGATGCACTGACAGTTAGATCCAAATCGTGATCAACGAATTGACCCCATACGTAAGCCATCGCCGCGAGACCACGACGGCTGATCACATCCTCGGACCCCTGATCGACAATCGCATTGCTGATCTCGCGCGGATTGGGCCGCCCCGCCGACGGCGCGGACAGTCCATCCGCATACGTTGTTGGAGCACGGCGAAGCAAATCGACGCCGGTGCTGCCCCATGTCGGGTGAGCCAAGTTGTTGCCCGTTCCATCAATGCTGCGGACACCTGAGGGCACATCGCGGCGTTCCAGGGTCAGAAATTGCAGAAAAGCGCGTTGTGAATGACGACTCGACTTTGCCATGAAAGCCCCTTCAGGTGACAGCAGTATCAAAATGGGTGAATGACGGGCCAAAGCCGC
>JANLTA010000030.1:0-1642 GCA_031362705.1 Gemmataceae bacterium
TTCATGAACTGCTGCAGCGGCGCACGCAAACCGGCATACGGAATGGCCTGGGCCACATTCTCGCGTGGATTCGTGATGCCGAGGTAGCGGCGCAGGTTGCTCCAGGGGCGCGTGCAATTGCTGCGCAGATAGGAGGTCTCACAGCCTACGGTTCCACCATCAACCGCGACGGAATTCAGGCCATTGGTAGAGTCCTTGTTGTAATCGATGATGCCGCGCACGGTCCAGCCGTCGTCGCCGGGTTCATAGAGCAACTGCGCTCGCGCCTGAACCGCGTCCAGGTTTTCCACTTCGCGATCATGCAGGATGTCGCGCGCATAGCCCGAATGCTTGCGGGTCTGGAACGAGAAGCGGCCGGCCAGCTTGTCGGTCAAGCCGCCGGTGACGTAACCGGACATCAGCTGCGAGTTGTAATTGCCGTACGACACCAGCACCTTGCCCGAAGAGTCGAATTTCGGTTTTGCGGTAATGATGCTCAACGCACCGCCGACCACATTCTTCCCTAACAACACGCCCTGCGGCCCGCGAATAACCTCAATACGCGCCAAGTCGTAAAAATCGAAATTCAGGTCGCCCGTTCGCGCGTGATACACGCCGTCAACAAAGGTTCCAATCGAGGGGTCGGCGGTCGGCGCGTCGAGGCGCGTGTTCGTGACACCACGAATATTCAGCTCGACGTCCAGCGGCGTGCCAGCAGTCAGCGAAAACGCGGGGACCGCATTCGCGAGATCAGTGACCGTGAACACCTTGTCGTCGGCCAGCGATTCGCCAGTGTAGGCGCTGATCGCAATAGGGGTCGTCTGCAGGACTGTCTCACGGCGCTGCGCCGTGACCACGATTTCTTCAATACCGCCGGTGTCTTGTTCTTGTGCCACCGAGACGGCTGGAAGCAGGCTGGTAACTGCCAACCCACACATTAATGCCGACGACTTGGCGAGCCGCGACCGAATGGCGAATGCGTTGATTTTCATGTAGTCCCCTCGAGGTGGCCTGGCAATCAGGTCACTTGCATTACTAGATGCGCGAATACTAGGCGAGTCACTTGCCCAATGGCAACAAAATCGACATCCGTCGACCGTTGTTGCTTAATAGCCACAGGGGTGTTGCGGTTGTTAGTCCGGCTGCTCGGCGACTGCCGTTAATTCGGCGCGCAGCACCTTGCCGACCGCGTTGCGCGGCAGCGCCGTCACGCAACGAACGCGCTCCGGCCACTTGAATATGGCGACTCCTGCCTGGCGAAAAACCGCCTGAATGGATTCCAGCGTCACGGCCTTGTCTGGCGCCTTCGGTACCACGACAGCGCAGATTCGCTCACCCAGCAGCGGGTCGTGGAACGCAATCGCGCTGGCCTCGAGAATGCCCGGATGCTGCGCCAGCACGGCCTCGACTTCCTCCGGCGCAATTTTCATCCCGCCACGAACAATGAGCTGCTTGAGCCGGCCGACAAAACGATAAAAACGCAGGGCATCGCGATCGGCCGCAATCTCGAACAGATCGCCGCTACGAAAAAAACCGTCCGCGGTAAACGCCGCGGCTGTTAGCTCCGGGGCCCGGAAGTAACCGTCAAAAACCGTCGGGCCGCGAATTTGCATTTCCCCGATAGAGCCCGCCGCAACGATCTCGGTGCCCTGCTCCGGGTCGA
>JANLTA010000046.1:0-10506 GCA_031362705.1 Gemmataceae bacterium
TCCACGCTTCGCGATTACCTGCCCGTGTCGATGGCGCGGGAGACTTGTTGCGGCTCATCGACCAGGACAGGAATCAATGGGATCAGCGCCTCGTTCACGCAGGCCTGCGCCACCTCGACCTGGCGACCGAGGGTGACGAGTTGACCACGTATCACATCGAAGCCGGCATCGCAGCAATTCACGCGCAAGCGACCAGTGACGATGCGACCGACTGGGGGCGCATTATCTGGCTATTCGATCGACTCGTCGAACTGTCGCCCACGCCAATCGTGAAGCTCAATCGTGCCGTCGCACTCATGCGTGTTCGCGGCCCCGAAGACGCATTGATAGAACTGGCGAGTTTGGATTCCAAGTTGGCAAACTACTATTTGTTGCATTCCGTACGCGGCGATTTATTGCGGCGGGCCGGCCGCTTAACTGAAGCCACCAAGGCTTACCGAATGGCGGCGTCGTGTCCCTGCTGTGAACCTGAAAAGCGCTTTCTGAAGGCGCGGCTTGATGAGTTGAGAACTGGCAACCGCGACCGCTAGATGGAAGTACCGTTGCATATACTTAATGGAACACTTTCACAGGACGAAGCGCGAGTGTGTCGGTACAGCGACCGATTGCAACCAATGACCCTAGCCCGTCAAAGCAAGCGATGTCGCCGACACAACTGGCATCGATTGAAATCGTCTGTCCCATTCGAAATCGTTGTGCCACATCGTCTGTCAGTTCCAATCGCGGCAACGCGACGACGCCACGCGATAATGGTGACAACTCGGAATTTGCAACGTCGAGTGATGCTGCTTCGCTATTGGTGAATCCACCAATTGCATCCCGTCGCAGTTCGGCCACGTAACCGCCCGTTCCAAGTCTTGCACCCAGATCACGCGCCAACGAACGAATATAGGTGCCTTTGCCACAACGGATTTGCACCCGCAGCGTGGGATACGAATAGTTAAACAGATCAATGCCATCAATACGGACCAACTTGGGCGACGGCAGTGTCGGCGACCCAGCACGAGCCTTGGCGTAGGCCCGTTGTCCGTCGATCTTCGCCGCTGAGTACGCCGGCGGAGTTTGTTCGATTGTGCCAACAAAGGTAGCTAGCGTGGCTTCCACAGTAGCTTGGCCAGGGTCGACGGCATCGGCGAATGCTTCAATTGGCCCCTCGGCATCATCAGTCGCACTCGTCGCGCCAAGCTGAAAGTTCGCCGTGTATGTCTTGCCCATATCCTGCACGTATTCAATCAACCGCGTGGCCTTGCCGACGGCAATCACCAACACGCCGGTAGCCAACGGATCAAGCGTTCCCGCATGGCCAATGGTCGTCCTGCGCGGAAACCACCGAGCAACGCGATCCACGGCATCTCGAGATGTGATTCCCAACGGCTTGTCGATGACGAGCCAGCCATCGAGTCGCTCGTCTGCCAATGTCAATCCTCATTTTCAACTTGTTCCGTCATCGGCCCAGCTCCGTCGTGGTCGGGGCAGCCTGCGTCGATATACGCTTGAAGGATCATTTGGGCGGCGACGCGGTCGCGCCTTTGTTTGCGTTTCGCGTGGGTCAACCCTGCGTTCCACAGTGCGGATTCCGCCTGCGCCGTGCTGAAGCGTTCATCCCAGTATCGCACCGGGAGATCAGTAATCAGCGCCAACCACGTTCCGTAGGCCCGAGCCTCGATCGCTTTAACGCCTACGCGGCCATCCGTGTGAACTGGAAGACCAACGATAATCCCAGCAATTCGTTCGTCAATCATGAGCTTGCGAAAAAATGCCGAATCAGCGTCGCTATCAACTCGCTCATGCGTAATCAGTGGCGATGCAATAATCCGATCCGGATCGCATACGGCTAGGCCCACCCGCTTCACCCCATAATCCACGCCGAGCAAGCGACCAGTCACAAATACCTCTCCAGCCCCGCTTTGCCGAGTTGCTCGACTAGCCTTTTCACGGCGGCTTCGTCGCGGCGGTCGGCGATCAACAGGGCGTCGCCGTCTTGAATGATCAGCAAGTCACTGACCCCGGCCGTCGCGATTAGGCGATTCTTGTCACCAACGATCACGCAATTGCGGGTGTCATTCCCGATGTGCGTTGCCTGCACGGTGTTGCCATTGCCGTCCTGCGCCTGCAGACGTTCCAGTGCCAGCCAACTGCCGACGTCGTCCCAGCGGAATTGGGCTTCAAGCACAAGCGCTGTCTTTGCCGGTTCCATCACTGCATAGTCGATACTGATTCGTTCAAGGGTGGGGTAGACTTCATTCAGCACACGTTCCCGATCCGGAGTCGACCAAGACGCGGCAATGCGTTCAACGCCCTCTGCTAATTTCGGTTTGTTCTTGTGCAATTCCGCGAGCACCGTTGTGGCCTTCCACATGAAAATTCCGGCGTTCCAATAATAGCAACCTTCGGCGATGTAACTTTCGGCAACATCGGCGGCGGGCTTTTCGCGAAAAGCATCGACCCGACTGACAGTGATGCCGCCGAATTCGCCGACTTGAGTACCGCGACGGATGTAACCGTAACCTGTGGCCGGGTGCGTCGGCGGAATACCAAGCGTGACCAAGGCATCGGGTTGCTGTTCAATCGCCAGCATGGCCGCGCGCGTCGCCCGGCGAAACGACTCCGTCGGTTCGATCACATGGTCGGCAGGCGTGACTAGCATTACCGCGTCTGGATCGACCCGTGCGATTAATGCCGCGCCCAGCCCGATACATGGCGCAGTATCGCGGCCCACCGGCTCGCCGATGATGCGGTCAATAGCCAATTGCGGTAGTTGCGTTTGTACTTCACTGACATGCCGGGCGGCGGTCATCACCCAGGTATTGGCTATATCGATTTGCGCTTCAAGCCGGTCACATGCTTGTTGCAGAAGCGAGCGATCGCCCGCCAGCGTCAAAAATTGCTTAGGTCGCGCGGCCCGGCTGCGCGGCCAAAATCTTGTGCCGCCGCCGCCGGCCATGATGAGTGCGTGAAACATGGTGCTTATCGTAGCGACTGTCACGCACCGCCGACAAACACGCCGCCGAGGAATGACGGGTCAAACGCACCGGTCTCGCGGATGAGATTAAGTCCGGCACCGCTGTAGATGCGGACATTGGGTCCGCGGCCCGCGCCGGGTGCGGCGACAATGTCAGCCAATCCATCACCGTCGATGTCGCTGATGATGCCGACGCGCACGCCGCTGGACCATATCGAATTCGAGCCAACGCCACCCGTGTTTTGCGGGAAAGCATAGAACTCGCGGAAGCGAATGCCATTGCGGCCATCGAAATATCGAACCAGTGCCCCGCCGCCCTCACCCGCACCGGTGACGATGTCGGCAAAGCCGTCGAAATTGGTGTCGCCAGCGGTGACATACACACCGCCGCGGAAGGTAGCCCCGTAGGCAAAGAAACCGAATCGTTGAATGCGCGTTTGCGGATTCCAGACGATAACGTGTGGGCCACCGCCGGGACCGGCCGCAGTGATGACTTCCGCTTTGCCATCCTTGTTGGTATCAGCCGCCGCAACGCGAACGCCGCCGAGGAAGCCAGGGAATGCAAAGAACTCGCCGATTGGCCCACTCATCAGCTGTGCCGTCAAACCGTTGAACACACGGACGTGGGATCCGCCGCCGGCACCCGCGCCAGTCACGATATCGGGTATGCCATCGCCATTTACGTCGCCCGTTGCAATGTAAACGCCGCCGGTAAAACCGGCGTCGTAAGCAAAGAACTGGCTGAGTACCAACCCGTCTTTACCGTCGAACACTTTGATGTGCGGACCGCCGCCCGGCCCAGGAGCCGTCACAAAGTCTTGGGTGCCGTCGCCATTGAAATCGGCCACAGCGACCCGCACGCCACCGCGGAATCCTAAGGCATACGCCTGAAAAGTACTCCTTAGCGCGCCGCTTAGCGAGTTGAATACTTTGACCGTTGGCAACTGTCCGGCATCACTGCCGGCGACATAGACCTGGCCGCCCACGGATAACGACAAGGCATTGGTGGCAAAGTTGTTGTCTGGAACGGGATCAGTCGTAAACAGAGGTGCCGACACGGTGACAGAATGGACTAGTGGGTCATTAGTCGCATTGACGGACACAACCGCGTCGATGGTGTAGACCACCGTCGCATTCGGCGGCAGCGTCAGCGACTCGCCGATGTTGCCCGAGCCGAAAAGCGAATTCCCTGACGCACCGCCGGTGGCTACGGACACCCATGTCGCACTGTCGAATTCCGACGAGAATACATCAGTGAAGAATGCGCCAATGGCCGTGCTTGGCCCATCGTTGCGGACGGTGACTGTGTATTGGACGGTTTGACCGGGAAGTGCCTTGGATGATGCGGTCACGCTGGTGATCGAGACATCCGCGACGGGCGTCAACACGTCGGTATCGGTGGAAGTATTGTCAATAGGCAGCGGATCGGTTCCGCCCGCCGGCGGTTGCACCGTGACGGAATTCGAAATCAGGCCGACAGCGGCCGGATCAATGGCCGCCGCGAATGAATATGTGACCAAACCACCGATGGGCAAATCAACGACTTCAGAAATGCTACCGTTACCAGTGTCGTTGCCCGTCGCGCCGCCGCTAAACACTGCCGTCCATTGAGCGCCAGTAAAGCCAGCGCCCAGTATGTCTGTGATCAGGACTCCAGTGGCATCGCTAGGCCCACTGTTGGTTACGGTGATCGTGTAGACAATTCCCTGCCCTGGCACAGCTGTGGTTAATCCATCGTCCTTGAAGACGCTGAGATTGAAGATTCGCGCTTCAATGGCACCGATGTCAATGCGACCGCCGAGCACGCGCGGGAAGCCGACGCCGCGTTGATCGAAGTCGGGTGGCGAAACGAAGTTAGGATCGCCCTGGTCGATAATCGGGCTGCCAGCCAGCGGCGGTCGTGTAAGGCTATTGCCACCGGAATTGCTAAGCGGCCCAAGCATGGGATCAAAGGGTGCCGCCAACGTGCCGACCATGTTTCCAGTCGTTGTACCGGTCAGCGTGATCCCGTCATTGGTGCCGATGATGTTGTAGCCAAGCGAATCCACATTGCCGCTGATGTTGGTACCGGTTCCGTTGATGACCGTGCCTTCAAAGCTGTTTAACGCCACGATCGAGTTGCCGAGCTTCAATGTCGCAGCACCGGTGATGCTGATACCGCCACCCGAAGCAAGGTCAGAGAATGCGGAGTTTCCCGTGATCGTGGAGTTGGTGATGGATCCGTTGACGGCACCGGTCACCATGTTGATGGCACCGCCGTTACCGGCGCGATTGCCATCAATGGTGCTGTTGTCGATAACAAGGTCGCCCTGAACGACAATACCGCCGCCGCCACTCAATGGATCGGTGCAATTGTTGCCGGTGATGGATGAATTCAGGACGGTGACCTTACCCAGGGCAAAAATGCCGCCACCGCCGGCGATATTTGTGTTGTTGCTGATGGCCCCGTCCGCGAAGCTCACGTTGCCCTGAATGAGAATGCCACCGCCCAGCGGCGTCGGCCCGATTCCCTGATTGTTCGAGATAGTCGTGCGTTCAAACTTTGCATCAGTCTGGGTAATCCACACTCCGGAGCCATCGCTGGTACTGGTATTATTGTTGATAGCGCAATCAGTGAATGACAGCGCCACGGCTCCTTGGACGCCGATGCCGCCGCCGACTCCGTCGGTGGTGGGGTCGCCGTTCGCCGAATTGCCTGAGACCTTGCAATTCGTCATTGCCAATGAGCTGCCATTCGGCGTCGAGGAAAGAAAGAAAAGGCCACCGCCATCAGGGGCGGTGCAGTTAGTAATGGTGACTTGGTTGAGGATCACCGTGCCGCCGTCGAAGCGCATGGCACCGCCGATCGGTAACGGGCTGCCTCGATTGAGCGTGAGGTCGTTGACCGTGATCGGAGTCGGCGCGATCGAGCCATCGACAATGAAAAAGCGAAAGTTCGCACTCCCGACATTGTCGAATTTCGATCCTTTGCCGTTGATGGTAAGTATGTTTGTGATTGTGCTGTCGAGGAGCACGGCCGGTAAAGCCGTATTGGTGTTATTAAAAGCCGTCGTGAAGTTGTACGTTCCGTTGGTCGCCAGGTTGATCGTATCCGACTCGTTGTTGATGTTGCTCTGGTTCACGGCGTTGATCAGGCCGGGAATGTCGCCATTGGCAATATTGAATACAGCTGGCGCGAGCCGCTGTTCGATTTGTTCCAGCCGCAACCGTGATCGCGTCGATTTGTCAGAGACGTGCGGGGACGAGATTCGACGCCAAGGGTGCAACGACATGGTGTTCAACTCCTGAGCGTACCCGGCAGGAATACGCTTCTTTGTAATTTAACCAAGCGAGGCAAGTCAGTCAAAGGCACAAACCTGCGGCAAGTCGGCGAGCAACGCCGAAAATCCCTGGCGTGCCGATGGCGCGGCGTAGACCGCCGGGAGTGTCCTGCGGGCTGGTAAGACAAACGACAACTTCCGCACAATATACGCAGACGTTACGAAGTGAACGAAGTGAGTTTGGCCTCTTGCGCAAAAAAAAATCCCGCGGCACAACAGCCACGGGATTCAGTTCTTGATTCAACGCTACGATCAATCGAGCGACACTGGCTCACCGCCAGCAATCGTGGAAAGTGCCGCCAAAATGCTTTTGCCACCCCCGTAGGTGATAAACCTTGCCGAACCATCACCCATCAAAAATACCGCACCATTTGGGTGGGTGGACCAGAAGTTAAACTGGTAAATGTTGGTCGGATCAGCCAATTTGCCCGGCCGATAGACCTGCGGTACGCTTCCCGCCGACGGATGGCGCTCGGCAGCGCCGAGAATGACGTCCGATGTCCCGATTTGTCCAGCCGATGATGCAGCGCCGGCCCCGGCATACCACCACCCATAGACCATATCGAGTGTCGGGGGCTTTTCTCCGACCACAATCGTGTTGGACGTGCCATCAGCGATGTCTCCAAAGGACGCAGCGCGGTTGGGTGCAAACACGCCGTTTTGAGCAAACTGATCGGTGCCGTTCACTCCTAAGTACCCGGTCAAGGCCACCGCCATGCCACCATCACTTGCTACATATTCAGATCGAGCGTCATATGGGCATTGATAAGCCTTCATCGGAATTCCGTTGTGGGTAGACGTCGCCGGTCCCTGAATTGTTTGTACAGTTCCCATGAAACCCACGCCTTGCCACCACGGCCATAGGTTAAAATTGATGTACTTCGAGTAAACGTCGCCCTTTTCAAGTTGCGGCAAGATGAATACGAACCAAGGCCAGTATTCCTTGAACTTTGCCGAAGGATACTGTGGCGGTCGTTTCAGCTTGACACTTGGCTGAGGGGTATCAGAAATCATGCCTACGGGAAGTCGATCCCGTTCGTTGTGAAACGCATGGAGGGCAATGCCAACTTGATGCATGTTGTTGATGCACTGCGTGCGCCCCGCTGCCTCGCGGACTTTTTGCACGGCCGGCAGGAGCAGGCCGATCAGAATCGCGATAATTGCGATCACGACAAGTAGTTCGATGAGCGTGAAGGCGCGCCGAAAATTCATCTTCATGGCACTGGCCTCGTGAGCAGGTTGAGTGTTCCCCGACGCTACGACATCCAGCTATTGCGAATCGTTCACAGCGTCTTAATAAACTCAATTATGGCCAAACGATGAGCATCCGTCAAGGCGTCTCCGAAAAAATGTCCGGAATTTCCGCGGCCGAGAAGAGAGGTGTCGTAAACCCGTCGTCGTTCGACCGCCGGCGCGCCGGGTCGGGCCTTGTCAATTGCTCTGGTTTTCCAGCCGAGTTTGTCGAAATCGTAGTCATCCGCGCCAGTTTCATAGGACCTTGTGAACCGACTTGGCCGGCTCGCCGAATTTAATAAATGATAGATCGTCGGGACCGATCCGTTGTGCAAATACGGGGCGGTCGCCCAGACGCCGTCGAGCGGGGGAGCCTGGTAGCCATCGCTGGCCCGCACCGGATAGCCGTCTTGAAGCCAGCCGGCATGTTCTTTGGCGAACCAAGTTTGGTCGTAGTAAAGTCCGAAGCGATCCTCGATGCCGTCGAAGCGATGGCGATCGGTTTTGATGACATCGAGCGGAATCACCTTGTTGGGATAGCGGCCATTCGGCCCATAAGTGCCATGACAGCTCACGCAGTTGTCGGCGAAAAGCGCTTCGCCAACCTTTGCGAGTGGCGCGTCAATCGGATAAGGATACTTCGGCGGCTGGATCGTGAGGAAGTACTCGCGAATATCGGCGAAGTCGTCCTCGGCGTCGGCGAACGCCTTTGCCGGTGTCAGCGGACTCATCATGAACTGCATGATCGACCGCACGGAGCGTTGATCGCCGCCGCCAGTGTGGTACATGGTTGTTTTCTTTTTCAGCAGCCACCACGCCGGCGGGTCT
Source organism: Gemmataceae bacterium (assembly GCA_031362705.1). Taxonomy (GTDB): domain Bacteria; phylum Planctomycetota; class Planctomycetia; order Gemmatales; family Gemmataceae; genus JAIBBI01. Next base: position 8,344 of record JANLTA010000046.1, read on the forward strand.
TCGCAAAGATCATCATGCACACCGAGATCATGAGACTTGGCACGCAACGTTAAATCGGGATTGCGGCGGCCAAGCAAATAAACACCCATCGCGCCGGCTTCCGTGGTGCCCCGCACCTGCGTAAACGTGAACGGCATGCGACCGGGTAATCCATCCGATGCTGTCATGTCCTCGAACAACGCTTGGATATCGAGGCTCGTGTTCGGCAATCCGATGACGCTTGTGCCCATGATCGAGCCACCGTGGCACACCATGCAATCGACCGTGAGCGTGCGATTGAGAAAGGGTTTCGTTTCTTTCATGCCCATCGGTAAGTTGTTGTTGTCGAAAGGTGCCGGGTGGAGGCCGTAATAGTCGGCAAATGACCGACCATAATCGGCGGGCTTTTCTTTGACCCCCGCCCAACGTTTCCAAGCGGTGTCGTAAGCGTTTCGGGTCCAACTGACGGGAACATAGGCTTTCTTTGTCAAATGCGAATAGCCGCGCGATGACGAAAGCTCACCCGTCGCAGCCGGAGGGCTTTGTGCTACTGCCATTCCCAACGCCAGCACACCGACAATTCCCGCGAGCCGTTTCATACCTAACATTATGCTCATCGCACCGGCAAGTGCATAGGGATGTGTCATGAAGTACGCGGTAATCGGGGCGGCAGGCCAACTCGGGCGCGACTTATGTCCATTGCTAGATGGCGACGTAGTCAGATTGGGCCGGCCCGAGGCCGACCTGTTGCAGGCGGCGACTCTCGACTCGTTGTTGACGGGATTGATGCCTGACGTTGTCATCAACTGCGCGGCCTACAACTTCGTTGACAAAGCCGAAACCGAGCCGGACGCGGCGTTTGCCGTCAATTGCTGGGGAGTGCGTTCAATAGCGCGCACCTGTGCCAAGCTCAATTGCACGCTGGTCCACTTCAGCACAGACTACGTTTTCGGTTCGCGTCATGAGCACAACACGGCGTATCGACACGATGATTGCCCGGGGCCGGTCAGCGTCTACGGCATGAGCAAGCTCGCCGGGGAATACGCCGTGCAAGCGGAATGCGAGAAACACTTCATCATTCGCACCTGCGGTCTGTACGGCGTCTGGGGTTCCGGGGGCAAGGGCACCAACTTCGTCGAAACCATGTTGAAACTGGCCGCGCGCGGCGGCCCCATCAAAGTCGTCAACGATCAACGTTGCACGCCCAGCTACACCGTCGATGTCGCCAAGACTGCGGCGGAACTCATTGGGACGGGGCAATTTGGTCTGTACCACGTCACCAACGCCGGGTCCACGACGTGGTTCGATTTGGCTCAGGCCATCTTTCAATTCGCCGACCTAAAGGTGGATGTCATGCCGATTACAAGTGCAGCATTCGGTGCCGCGGCGCGCCGGCCGACTTTCAGCGTGCTGGACAACTCCCGATTGATTTCCGCCGCCGGCATGGAGGCACCGCGGCCGTGGCAGGGCGCGTTGGAAGCGTACCTGGCTCAGCGCCAGCAAAAAGGCCACACCGCCACCTGACGCGGCTGTGCCGGTTGTTCGGACTTTGATTCAACAGGTGTGCATCGTGGCCGGCTGGCGATCGCAGCGGTCGTCGGAACCATTTCCCCCGTCGTTCGACTTTGTGTAACATCCACCGGTTCGCCAATCCGTGGGACCGGCTCAATCGTCGTATCATCGGATTGGAGAGTCTTCGCGCTGAGGGTCTAGCATGTATCGGGCGACAAAGAAAAACGAACCACAAAGACCCAAAGACACAGAGTTAACACAAAGAAAACCGTCTTCTTTGTGCTGTCTTTGTGTCTTTGTGTCTTTGTGGTTGGTCTTATCTTCCTCAACCTTCGCAGGCGATATCGGCTTTGTCGAGGACTTCGCCCTGGCCAAGGATCGGGCAGCCGCGCTGAAACAGCTCATCCCCGGCACTGAAGAATATTACTTCTACCACTGCCTGCACTATCAGCACACCGAGCAGTTCGACAAAGTCGAGCCGCTGATCAAGCCTTGGGTCGAGCGCTTTGGCCGGACGCCACGCCTGACTGAAATCGAAACACGACAAGCGCTATTGACCTACGAGAAGAACCCGAAGAAGACTCTCGACTATCTGCGCAGTCACCTCAATTTGCGTTTCGACCATACCAAGCAGATCACGGATCGCCCGCCTGACCTGCCGACGTCGCTGGA
>JANLTA010000057.1:0-2869 GCA_031362705.1 Gemmataceae bacterium
GCAGCATTATCCTGGCACCCGGGCACACGTTTGCATCGATCACTGATAAAGTTTCGAGCATCGTGTTGTCGAACCGGGTTACGCGCAAATGGTGGGTCGGTTTTGGTGTCGCGTTTTTGTTAACGCTCGTGTTGTTTACGACGATTGCGAATCTGCTAGTCACAGGCGTTGGTATCTGGGGTAACAACTCGCCAGTGGGCTGGGGCTTTGACATCATCAATTTCGTCTGGTGGATCGGCATTGGCCATGCCGGCACGTTGATCTCCGCGATATTGCTCCTGTTGCGACAAAGTTGGCGAACGTCAATCAACCGTTTTGCCGAGGCGATGACGCTGTTCGCGGTGTCGTGTGCGGGGTTGTACCCGCTGTTGCATATGGGCCGCCCGTGGTTTGCGTATTGGATGTTGCCCTACCCCAACACAATGGAATTGTGGCCGCAATGGCGCAGCCCGCTGATTTGGGACGTGTTCGCGGTTTCAACTTATGCCAGTGTGTCGTTGCTCTTCTGGTACATCGGCCTGATTCCCGACTTGGCGACATTGCGCGATCGCACGAAGAACCGATTCGCACAGATCATCTATGGCGTGCTAGCGATGGGTTGGCGGAACTCGGCCAAACACTGGCATCAATACGAGACGGCCTACAACCTGCTGGCGGGCATTGCGACGCCGTTAGTAATTTCCGTGCACACGGTGGTGAGCTTCGACTTCGCGGTGGCCGTGGTACCCGGCTGGCATGCCACGATCTTTCCGCCGTACTTCGTGGCCGGGGCTATTTTCGCCGGCTTTGCGATGGTGCTACTGCTGGCCATACCCATCCGCGCGATTTACAAGCTGGAAGACTTCATCACGATCAAGCACCTGGAAAACATGGGAAAGATCATGCTGGCAACCGGCCTGATCGTATCGTACGGCTACGCGATGGAAGTGTTCACGGCCTTCTACACCGCGAACACCTACGAAGAATACCTGATGCACAATCGCATGTTTGGACCCTATTCGCACTTGTATTGGGCGTTGTGGGTATGCAATTTGGTGGTGCCACAAGTGTTGTGGTTCAAGAAGGCACGGACCAACGTTTACATATTGTTCGTGGTGTCGCTGGTGGTCAGTGCCGGAATGTGGCTTGAGCGATTCGTCATCATCGTCGTGAGCCTGAGCCGCGACTTCATGCCGTCGGCCTGGGGTGCATACCGCGGCACAGTGTGGGATTGGTCCATGTATGTTGGCACCATTGGACTGTTTTTCACGCTGTTATTCCTATTTGTCCGTTTCCTACCGATGATCTCCATCTTTGAGATGCGGACATTGTTGCCGGAGGCTCATCCCCACGAACATTCCGTGGAGGAACCATGAGCCGCGAAATACCCATCTATGGCCTGGTTGCCGAGTTTGATAGCCCGACGCAATTGCTCGATGCCGCCCGCGCCGCCAGGCAAGCGGGTTACACTCGCACCGATGCCTATTCGCCTTTGCCGATTGAAGGCATGGCCGGTGCGGTAGGAGGGGGGCATTCGCGGCTGCCAGTGTTGGTGTTCCTTGGCGGATTGATTGGGGGCATCGGCGGTTACTTGCTGCAGTACATCACGGCCGTGCACGCTTATCCATTCAACATTGGCGGTCGACCGCTACACTCCTGGCCCGCGTTTATCCCCGTCACGTTTGAATGCACGATCCTCGGCGCGGCACTGACGGCCGTGTTCGGCATGTTGGCGCTGAACGGCTTGCCTATGCCGTATCACCCGTTGTTTCACGTGCCGAGGTTTGCCCGCGCCAGTCGCGATCGCTGCTTCCTATGTATTGAGGCTCGCGATCCAATCTTTGATGAACAACAGGTGCGAGCGTTTCTGGAGTCGTTGCACCCCACTGCGGTTGAGGAGGTGCCGGCGTGATTCGTTGCGTGTCAATTCTGACGCCGATTGTGGTCTGCATCGGCTGCCAGCCCGGCCTCAACAACCAGCCGCGCATCGGCAAGCCGGATAGTGCCAGTAAGTTCTTCGCGGATGGACAATCGAATCGTCCAAACGAACCCGGGACGATTGCACGTGGTCAGCGTGCGAATGAAACGGCTCGATTCACAGGTAAGGCAAACGATCAAATTGTGCGCGATATCCCAATACCAATTACCGAAGCCTTGTTGTTGCGCGGTCAGGAACGATTCAACATCAATTGCGCACAATGTCACGACCGCACCGGCTCGGGTAACGGCAAGGTCGTGTCGCGCGGCCTCATCAAGCCACCCTCCTATCACTCAGATGATTCGCGCGGGCTGAAGCTGCGTGGGCAGAAGGTCAAACTCGCGGACGTGCCAGCGGGCTATATCTTTGATGTGATTACCAATGGCTACGGAGCGATGGCATCTCACGGCGACATTGTCACTGTCGATGACCGCTGGGCGATCATTGCCTACATTCGCGCGCTGCAACTGACAACCAACGAGGGCGACCATGATCGCTGAAGCCCTCCGTTCCTACCTTTGGGCATACTGCTGCGTCGCGGCGATTCCGCTGGGATCGCTGGCACTACTTTGTTTGCAGCATCTCACAGGCGGGGCATGGGGCATCATCACGCGGCGGCCAATGGAAGCGGCCGTGCGGACGCTGCCGCTCTTAGCGTTGATGTTCGTGCCAATTGCACTGCTGGGTGAAGAATTGTATCCGTGGGCAACTGGCGAATACAACGTGCCGCATCCCAAGAACTTGTATCTCAACCTGGAGTGGTTTCGCATTCGTGCGGTCAGTTACTTCGCGGTGTGGATGGGCCTTGGCTTCCTGCTCAATTTGTGGTCGCGCGAACAGGATCGAAGCAACTCGCCACGGCTGGAGCGACGATTCCGCTTGCTGGCGGGGCCGGGACTGGGATTGTACGGT